>JAFWEA010000193.1 GCA_017543005.1 Solobacterium sp.
CGTGAAGCCGGCACCGGTAGCGAAGAACGCTGCGCCGATGGAAGAAACATAAGCCAGAACCAGAGCGACGCCCAGCATGGTGGAAGCGTTCTTGCCCAGTCTTGTGATGGAAGGTGCGATGAAGCCGATAACAATCAGCGGTACGCAGAAACTGATGAACTGACCGACAATGAACTTGACGGTGACGATGATGTTCAGCAGGGCATTGCACAGCGGCGAACCGTCGATGGCATTCAGCCACAGACCGATCGCAATACCGGCTGCCAGGGCAACCAGCAGCTTAAACGGCAGACTGCTGAAGAAACTGTTCTTTTTCATAATCTTTGGATTCCCCTCCTAAAACAGATTCTATAAATGTGTTTATCTACGGATCAGATGTCTTTCCTTACGGAAGAAAGGCTCCGGTCTCACAGACTCTTGTCTACATCGACTTTGTCGATCATGACATTCAGAATTTCGATATCGGTACCGGCCATGCCGACCTTGCCGATGTAGCCCATGTTCTTGATGGTCTTTTCGACATCTTCGGCAACGAAGCCTTCACCGTTCTTGAAGCCGCGCTGGCTCATGGCCATGTGGTGAGCCATCAGGGCTGCGTTGACAGCCGTAGCGATCTTGGCGCCGCAGCTGGACTTCGCACCGTCGCAGATAATGCCGCCGACGTTGCCCAGGGTGTTGGTGATGGTCTGGGCGATGGTGTCATAGTCACCGCCGGCCATGTATGTGATGGCAGCACCGGAAGCTGTACCGGCACTGACAGCACCGCAGAAGGCGGACAGAGCGCCGATGTAGTGCTTGATGTAAACGGATACCAGGTTGCTGACCAGCAGGGCCCGCAGGGTCTTGTCATGGGAAATGCCCCATTCCTCGGCATAGGTCAGAACCGGCATGGTAACGGTAATGCCCTGGTTGCCGCTGCCGGAGTTGATGACAACCGGAAGCGGGCAGCCGCTCATTCTCGCGTCAGAACCGGCTGCGGCTCTTGCGCAGGCCCGGATCTTGACATCGTTGCCCCAGTTTTCCAGCAGGGTCTTGCCGACGCAGGCACCCCACGGATTGTCCAGGCCTTCCTGGGAGATTGCTGTGTTGCAGGCAATCTGCTTTTCCAGGGTTTCGCGGACATCGTCCAGATCAACGGTGTCGGCATATTCCAGAATGCCCTTCAGGGACATCTTTGTCCGGTCACCCTTGATGACGTTCGGATCCTCTGCAGCTGCCTTGGCAGTGTAGGTAACCTCACCGTCTTTTTCGATTCTTGTAATGTTGGTGTGATTGTCTTCAATCAGTACTACGGCTGTGTGATGTGCACCGGTGGCTGTTGCCTTGATGTACAGATTCGGAACGCCTTCTTCCAGATCAACTTCGCAGAAACCGGCAGCGACCATTTCGCCGGCCTTCTTCCGGTCAGCGTCTGTGACATTGGCAATGACTTCCAGTTCCTTGTCTGCATTTCCGCCGACAATGCCCAGAGTAGCAGCGACTTCGATACCACGCTGGTTGCCGGAGTTCGGAACAGTAACGCCCTTGACGTTCTTGATGATATTGCCGGAGCATCTGACGTTCAGGTGGGTCGGTTCCTCACCGAGTACCTGACCGGCCTTGGCAGCCGCATAAGCGACAGCGATCGGCTCTGTGCAGCCCATTGCCGGAATCAGTTCTTCCTTCAATATCGCGGTGTAATTCACATAATCTTCTTTTTTCAGACTCATCTGATTTTCCTCCCGGGACGCAAAACTGGCAGCGTCCTAATAAATATTATTACTGATATGATCAGTGATTACATGAGAGATAATATCACCGCTTACAACGTAGTACAAGTGTCAATCACACATTTTTCACACAAAAAAAACAAGGGTATTTAACATATCCTTGTTTTTGTAAAATCAATTAGCTCAGGGTGAAGGAATCCGGGCCGCCGAAGTCGTGATAGTCCTTGCGGAACGCTTCCATCAGGGCCTCCAGGTCTTTGTCCCGCAGCGCCTGGATAATCGCTTCGTGGTGCCGGGTATCAATCGAAAACCGGGCGTTCTTATCCTTTTCCCAGTATGACTGCACATACGCCCGCTTCTGGCTGAGCAGGCAGACCGCCAGGGATCCCGACGCATAGGCGTTGTTCCAGAAATCCATCAGCTGCTGGTGGAACTGCATATTGTATTCCCAGTGTTCCCAGGCATTATACTGATCATCCATGCACTTCTTGTTGATCTCTTCCAGTTTGGCAATCTGTTCTTCGGTAATTGTGTTGTAGTACCGCTGCAGGAAACCTGTTTCCAGGATCATGCGCAGTTCCATCAGTTCCCGGACATCCTGGGAACTCAGCCGGACGACTTCATAGCCATACCGCGGCATGCTGCGGAGAACCCGCTCATTGCACAGGGTCAGCAGCGCTTCCCGCACCGGTGACTTGCTGCAGCCGAA
>JAFWEA010000194.1 GCA_017543005.1 Solobacterium sp.
ACGGCGACACCGCGCTTTTCATAAGCAGCAGCACCCTGTTCGAATGTACCGTCTTCGTGACCCAGGAAGGCAGAAACCGGCAGGGAATCGCCATCCATACGGTTGACCGGTTCCATGATGTTTCTGACCTGGTTGACCAGCCTTTCGGCACCTTCGAGCTTCTCAACGACTGTTTCATCAACCGCATCAGCCCAGTCAGCCGGAACGTCAACCTTGACGACTGCTGTAGCACCGGCATCGATGGCCTTGTGGTTCATGTCAACGATATCCTGACCCTTCTTCAGGTAGGAATGAGTAGCCGCATCCTTCATGTACTTGATGGCATCTTCAGCCGGCAGAACCTTTGCCAGTGCGAAGAAGGCAGACTGCAGAACCGTGTTGGTACGCTTGCCCATTCCGACAGAGGCTGCCAGACCGATTGCGTCGATCGTGTACAGGTTGATGTTGTTCTTGGCGATGTAGCGCTTGCTGGCTGCGTCGAGGTGATGAGACAGTTCATCAACAGTCCAAGCGCAGTTGATCAGCAGTGTTCCGCCCGGCTTGACGTCACGTGCGATCGGGAAGTGCTTTGTGATGTATGCCGGAACGTGGCAGGCTACGAAGTCAGCCTTGTTGATGTAGTAAGAGCTCTTGATCGGCTTGTCACCGAACCGCAGATGGGATACGGTAACGCCGCCGGTCTTCTTGGAGTCATACTGGAAGTATGCCTGAACATACTTGTCGGTATGGTCACCAATGATCTTGATGGAGTTCTTGTTGGCACCGACAGTACCGTCGCCGCCCAGACCCCAGAACTTGGCATTGATTGTGCCTTCCGGAGAAGTATCCGGAGCCGGCTTTTCTTCCAGCGACAGGTTTGTCACGTCATCGACGATGCCGATGGTGAACTGACGCTTGATGGTGCCTTCCTTCATGGCATCATAAATTGCGAAGACGCTTGCCGGTGTGGTGTCCTTGGAACCCAGACCATAACGGCCGCCATAGACCTTGACATCATCCTTGCCGCAGTTAGCCAGCGAGGAGACAACATCCAGGTACAGCGGTTCACCGAGGGAACCCGGTTCCTTTGTACGGTCAAGAACTGCAACCTGCTTAGCTGTTGCCGGGATGGCAGCGACCAGCTTTTCCTGAACGAACGGACGATACAGGTGGACCTTTACGAGACCGACCTTTTCGCCATGCGCCAGCATGTAGTCGATAACTTCTTCCGCAACATCGCAGAACGAACCCATAGCGACGATGACACGGTCAGCATCCTCGGCACCATAGTAGTTGAACAGCTTATAGTCTGTACCCAGCTTGGCGTTGATCTTGTCCATGTATTCTTCAACGATTGCCGGAACAGCATTATAATACTTGTTCGCTGCTTCTCTGTTCTGGAAGTAGATATCACCATTCTGGTGAGAACCACGCATTGTCGGGTGTTCCGGATTCAGAGCACGGGCCCGGAATGCATTGACAGCATCCATGTCGACCATGTCAGCGAGATCCTTGTAATCCCAGACAGCAACCTTCTGAATTTCGTGCGATGTACGGAAACCGTCGAAGAAATTCAGGAACGGGACACGGCCCTTGATGGCAGCCAGATGAGCTACCGGACCCAGGTCCATAACTTCCTGAACGCTGTTTTCGCACAGCATTGCAAAGCCGGTCTGACGGCAAGCCATGACGTCGGAGTGATCACCGAAGATCGACAGTGCATGAGCAGCCAGAGCACGAGCAGAAACGTGGAACACGCCTGGCAGCAGTTCGCCGGAAATCTTATACATGTTCGGGATCATCAGCAGAAGACCCTGGGAAGCTGTATAAGTTGTGGTCAGCGCACCTGCATTCAGGGAACCATGAACAGCACCCGCGGCACCGGACTCAGCCTGCATTTCGGATACTGTCACGGTGTTGCCGAAGATATTCTTCTGGCCTGCAGCAGCCCACTGGTCAACGTAGTCTGCCATCGGGCTGGACGGTGTGATCGGATAGATCGCCGCAACTTCCGTGAAAGCATACGATACATGAGCGGCCGCAGTATTGCCGTCCATCGATTTGAACTTTCTTTCCATTTTTCCTCCTTCTTTTAGAGCATGTAAAAACCCTATGACCGGTATCATTTTATCACAAAAAGAATCAGTTCAATGATCATATCGGAAAGAATTCACAAAGAATCGGAACATTGTTATATAAATCGGAAAATTTATTCTGAAAAAAAAGCAGAGCTGTTTCACTCTGCCTGATCACGGCTTGATTTCCGCCGTTTCAAAGATAAATCTGACGCTTCCTTCCGTACCCGATGTAAGACCTGAATACGTCTTATAATTACCGTCATTGCGGCGCAGCAGTCTGATGCTGCTGAGCAGGCTGGCCAGATCATAGCCGCCGGTCCGGGCCATTTCCCTGATCGCTTCATCATTGAACTCCTTCAGACCGTCATACAGTTCCTGCACCCCGTCCTGAATCTTCCCGTAGCCTTCCTGCAGCGGTTGTGATGCACTGCCGAGGGTCTTCAGGGCCCCGGCCAGTTCGTTCAGCTGACCCGGCAGCGCCTCGATCTGCGGCTTGTACTGTTCGGTCTGTTTGTCGATTTCTGCGCTCATGGCTGCCAGCTGGCCGAAGGAGGTCTTGAGCTGCTCAGTCATCTGCGGCAAATTACCGAGGTTGCCGTAACCGGCCTGCAGGATCTCTGCCTGGGCGATCATGTCATTCATCACTTCCGTCATCGCTTCGGTATCCAGCGAAGGCATGGCGATCACCGGCATCATTGGCACGGTTTCCAGCAGTCCAGCTGCCGTCTGCAGGCGGGTATTGACCTCATCCTGGGCCGCTGTCACATCCGCTGATATGTCGATGGTTCCAAGTGCTTCATCCAGCGCCGAAAGAACAGCCGCTTTCTGCTCATCAGCCAGGCCCAGCTCCTCAATCTTGCCGGCTGCCTGGTCACGGGCAGCTGTCTTCTGCTGCGCCAGGGCTGTGTTCAAGGCAGAAAGATCGGCATCATTCAGCAGCTCTGCCGCCTGGTTCATCTGGTCCAGCAGAGTCCCGGTATATTCGGAAACCGAAGTCAAAGCCGTGTCCAGGGCCTTCACTGCTTCCTGCATGGCCTGCAGCTGTTCCTGCAGCGCCGTCGCATCCTGGCTGAACTTCTCCAGGGCCGACGCTGTGCCCTGTTCCATGGCCGGCACATCCAGTGCCTGGACCATCTGGTTCATGCCGGCAATGCCGGATGAAGTCGTTTCCAGTGTTTTCAAAAGGTCCGGCAGTTTTTCCTTGATGGCTCCGGACATTTCCGTCAGGGTGCCGGCGTAGCTGCACAGCTGATTGACCCCGGCAATGTAACTGCCCATGCCGCTGCCGAACTCACCCATGCCGTCTTTCAGCGAGCCGACACCGTCCACCACTTCCTGAAATGAGGTCCCCATTTCCTTCATGTCTCCCGAAAGATCATCCAGATCCCGCAGATCTTCATCTTCAATCTCACTGAAGATACCGCTGCTGACGACCGTCGAGGTAAAGTCCAGGCTGAACTGATCAACCATGGCGGATATTTCAACATATTCCGGTATTTCGGCCTCATCAGTCAGATCATAGTTTCCCATTTTCATGGCCTGATAAAGCCCCGGCACGGCATAGCCGACAACAGCGGTCTGACCGCTGACGGTCACTACCCGCCCGTTTGTCACTTCAATGTCTGAAAACACATCCTCGTCCAGCAGCACCAGCGTCATTGCCAGAAACGGAATATAACTTCCGGAGAGGGTTCTGTTTGTGTAATCGAAGCGGATTGTTGCCCGGCCGCTCTTTCCGGCCAGTTCTTCGGCGCTCACGGGCTGTCCGTCCAGACTGTAGGAAACATGAACTTCAAACGGCAGATCGGCAGTACCGGTGCCTTCATAACGGATCTTCTCCCCGAGATTCTGCCAGTACAGTTCACCGCTGTCCGTCAGTTCGTATTCTTCATCGCCCTCCCGGTTGCGGATATCATGCAGGCCGGTCACATCACGTACCGGGCCGGCGCTTCCCGGTTCCAGTTCCACTGCCGAACTGATCTTTTCCACCGTGCCGTATGCATTCGTACGGACTGTTACGGTTTCTTCTTTTCTCACCGGCGGCACTGCCTCATCGTGGCGGATCACCACAGTTTCCTCAGGCTGTACCGTTTCAGCTGCCGGGCTCTGTACAGCTGCCGGTTCTGCCCTGCATGCACTCAGCATCACAGCCAGCCCGGTCACCAATCCCTTCTTTACTGTTTCCGTTTTCATAACAAATCCTCTACTCCACATTCTTCAGTGCCTCACTCATCGGCACCTTTCTGATCCGCCGATATTCCAGCAGGGCCACAACCGCATAGGTTGCCAGGCCCATGGCAAACATCCTGACGTAGATCACCGGCCGCAGATGAATCGGTATCCAGCCGGTCATTTCCCGCAGGATCATATATTTATAGAAGAACAGGACAACCCTGGTCACAATCGGCATGGATGCCAGCAGGAAGACAATGACAGCCAGAAACGTCACGACGATATACAGCCGTCCGATCTCGGCATCGGTATAACCGAGAATCTTGGTCATGGAGATCGACTGGGCATTTCTTTCGATGATTGTTTTTGTCATCAGGAACATCAGCACAAAGAAGATGACAACCGCAAAGGCATAGACCAGGTCCATCATCGAGCCCATGGAGTGATCCAGCTGTCTGGATACCTTGGTCAGCGACTCATAATCGATGACGGAGCCGATATATTCCTCATCGATATCCGTGATCTGTGTATCGCTGAAATAGCCGGCGAAGGTATCCCGGCCCAGATCAAACATCGTGTTCAGCCGGGTCCGGTCCATGAAGATGCACAGGGACGCCTCATATTCATAGATGCCGGTCACCCGGATCTCATAGACATCCTTCTTGTATTTTTCCTTCAGGTGCAGCACGTCCCCGGGCACCAGGTCATATTTGTCGGCGAAAGAGCGGGAGATATAGGCGTCATCCGGCCCGAACGATCCATTGATATAGCGGCTCTTCGGACTGATGCCGTACAGCATGATCTCTTCACTGCGGATGTCCCCTTCCGCTACGATCATCAGGTTCCAGGCGGTGAACTTCTCCGCATCCGGGTTCTCCGTTTCAACTTCATTCAGAAACTTCACGCCGTTGATCACGCTTTCCAGACGGTGATCATCATCCGAAATATTTGAAGGTACCTTCAGAATGTACTGATACTGACTGAGCATGTTTTCGCTGAGTGAATTCTGATAGTCTTCCAGAAGCATCGGCAGGCCGAACCCGAACAGCAGCAGCAGATTGGCAAACATGATGCCGACAAACAGGGTCAAATAATTGGCCAGATTCTGGGTAATGATCCGGATCCTGAAGCGCCGGAAGAATGACAGTCCGTGCGGCAGACGGATCGCTCTTTTCTTTTTCCGTCTGGACAGATCCCGGCGCAGGAACTTCAGCGGGCTCAGCGAGAGTGACCGCCGCAGAATCAGCCAGTTGACCACTGCCATGATCACAATCGGGATGATGGTCGTCTTGATGAATGCTTCCGGACTCCAGATGGTCACATAGGTCGGCAGACTGTAACTGTTGTAGTACATGGCCGCACAGAAGTTTTTCATGACCGTATAACCGAGGATGTTGCCGATGAGCGCGCTGATCAGTGTCACGATGACCGGCATGACCATGTAATGGCGGATCAGTTCACTCCGGCTGAATCCCGATGCCCGCAGCGTGCCGATAACGGTTGCTTCCTGAGTAATCGTGTTGGACATGGTGACCGCAAAGACAAATGCCACAATAACAATAATGATATACAGCAGTACCTCCATCATCGCCCGGTCACTGCCCATGTCATCCCCGGTGAAGATGATGGCCTGGTTGGCATAGCGCGGTATGAAGTCCTGCAGAATGATTCTTTCATTCAGATACTCCATGAAATCCTCCGCCTGATCGTGCTCCGCCTGTTCATCGGCTGGGGTCTCTTCATACTTCCAGGCATAACTGCGGACCGGTTCACCCGCCATGGCATCAAACACTTCCTGTGTTACCACCGCCACGCCGAAGCGCATGGCATCGAACATCGTATCGGTATTGTCGGAAAACATCGTGCTGTAGTCCGACAGTGCTACCAGCCCGGTTACGATCCATTCATCCGTGCCGTCACTCAGCACATCGCCGATCTGTATGTGATTGTTGTCCGCATACATGCGGTCCACGGCGATCTCCCCGGCCTTTGCCGGCATGGCCCCGCTCATCAGGCAGACCCGGTCCACTTCCGTCCGGTCGGCATAGATGCGCAGCACCGAACCGTTGGTCAGATCCTTGTCAAAGTAAAACAGGTCATACAGCCGGACTCCGTAGTTTTCGATTTCCCGTTTCTGGGAACGGTTCAGCCGGTGCTCGACAGTAAACTTTCCGTCCTCGATATTGTATTTATCAAAACTCTCGTCATAGGCCCGGATCATGGATCCGTCCGCAACCAGAAAGCCTGATACAAACGATATGGACATGACCAGAATCGTGAAGATCACCAGGTATTTGCCGGCCTCATGACGCAGTTCACGCAGATGTCTTTTCCGCAGCGGGTTCTTCATGACTTACCACTCCAGATCCTCTGCCGCAGTTTTCACTTCATTATGAATGACATCACGGATGCGGCCGTCATGCAGCAGGATGACATCATCCGCCATATCCTTGATGGCATTGTTGTGGGTCACCATGATGATGGTGTTGCCGTACTTCCGGTTGACCGTTTCAATCAGCTTGAGTATATCCTTGGAGGTTTGATAGTCCAGGGCACCGGTCGGCTCGTCACAGAGCAGAATGTCCGGGTTCTTGATGACGGCCCGGCCGATGGAAGTGCGCTGCTGCTGGCCGCCGGAAAGCTGATTGGGCAGCTTATCCTGATGTTCCCAAAGCCCCAGGGTCTTCAGCAGTTCATCCAGATCCAGCGGCTGATCGCTCAGGTACGCCCCAACCTCGATATTCTCCCGCACCGTCAGATTCGGGATCAGGTTATACATCTGAAAGATATAACCGAGGTGTTTGCGGCGGTAACGGGTGAGTTCCTTCTCGTTCATGTCGGACATGGCCCGTCCGTCAATGGATATCTCACCGGCATCACAGGTATCGATGCCGCCGATGATATTCAGCAGTGTGCTCTTGCCCGAACCGGACGGGCCCAGCAGTACACAGAAGCTGCCGTCGCGGATTTCCATATTGATATTCTTCAGCACCGTGACCCTGCCGGCCCCTTCGCCGAATGACTTCTCTATCCCCTTCAAAGTGAGCATATGGCCTCCGAAGTTAGACATTCCTAACTATTGTCTAGAACATCCTAGCACACAGGCACAGGCATTGCAACAAAATATGATCATTTGAATATATATTCAATTGATATTTCTGTGCAGCACTGTCCGCACAGAAAAAAGCCGGCCGCAGCCGGCTGTAAATCAGAATGGAGGAACGGTATCAGTACTCCAGATTCTTTTCTGTTTCCTTGGAGAAGATATGGGCATGGGCACCGTTGAAGCTGAGGTGGATATCCTGGCCGACATACTTCTGTACGTCTCCTTCGGTCGGCACGATGACGATGGCATCCTTGCCGTTGATGGTCATGTGCAGATGGCAGGACGAACCCATCAGTTCCGATACATCCACCCGGCCGGCAATGCCCTGATCGCTGATGACCAGATGTTCCGGACGGACACCCAGGGTGACCGGCTGCGGCTTGACATCAAGCGCCTTGAGCCGTTCCTGCTTTTCCGGGGCAAGTTCCACCGAAATGCCGGGAGTCTCCACAAAGTACTTGCCGTCCTTCAATGCCAGGTCGGCATCGAAGAAGTTCATCTGCGGGGTGCCGATGAAGCCGGCTACGAACAGGTTGCTCGGATGATCGAAGACTTCCTGCGGCGTGGCGATCTGCTGGATGAAGCCGTCCTTCATGACGACGATCCGGTCGCCGAGCGTCATCGCTTCGGTCTGATCATGCGTGACATAGATAAACGTGGTGTTGATGCGCTTGCGCAGCTTGATGATCTCGGCCCGCATCTGGTTTCTCAGCTTGGCATCCAGATTGGACAGCGGTTCATCCATCAGCAGCACTTTCGGATCACGGACGATGGCCCGGCCGATCGCGACTCTCTGCCGCTGACCGCCGGAGAGTGCCTTCGGCTTGCGGTCCAGATACTGGGTGATGTCCAGGATCTCTGCCGCTTCATTGACCTTGCGGTCGATTTCCTCTTTCGGGAATTTCTTGATCTTCAGAGAATAAGCCATATTCTCCCGGACCGTCATATGCGGATACAGGGCATAGGACTGGAAGACCATGGCAATATCCCGGTCTTTCGGTTCCACGGCATTCACCAGGTTTCCGTCGATATACAGCTCACCGCCGGAGATCTCCTCCAGGCCGGCGACCATGCGCAGTGTTGTGGACTTGCCGCAGCCAGACGGCCCGACCAGCACGATAAATTCCTTATCTTTAATATGAAGATTGAATTCCTGCACCGCCACAACGCCTTCATCGGTTATCTGCAGGTGTCCTGTCCGGTGCTGTTTTTCATCCGGGTTCTTCTTTTTGAAGAGGCCTTTTTTATTGGAGCCGTCCTGAACCGGATAGACTTTCTTGATATTCTTTAAAATTACTTCAGCCATTGTTCTCTCTCCTTTACCCCTTCACACTGCCGGAAGTCACACCCTTGATAATGGACTTGGACAGAATAATATAGATAATCATGACCGGCAGGATTGCCATCAGCATCAGCATGTATACCTTGCCCATATCGAACTTGGAATAGTCCGCACTCCGCAGCTGGGCAATCATGATCGGCACGGTCTTCTTGTCGGCACTGTTCAGCAGCAGTGACGGCATGAAGTAGTTGTTCCAGGAACCGACAAACGAGAAGATCATCTGTACGGCGATGGCCGGCTTCATGATCGGCAGGACAATCTGATTGAAGATCTTGAATTCACTGGAACCGTCAATCCGGGCTGCCTCCACCATTTCCAGCGGCAGGGTTGCCTGCAGATACTGGTACATGTAGAAGTAGACAACCGGGGCCGCAATGCTCGGCACGAACAGCACCCACAGCTTGTTAGTCAGGTTGTACTTGAAGGCCAGCTGGATAAAGCCGACGGCACTGACCTGGGACGGGATCATCATGATCGCCAGGATGAAGATATGAACGAAGTTCTTCAGCTTGAAGTTGTATACGTAGACACCATAGGCGGTCATGGCCGAGAAATATGTGGTCAGCAGGGCCGTGCAGATGGCGACGATGAAGCTGTTCTTCATGCCGGTCGGAATGTTGATGGAACCGTCATGCCAGGCATTCGAGAAGTTCTTCATGAAGTTCCCGCCCGGGATGATCGTGAAGCCCGTCTTGAGCTGGGCATTGGAACGCGATGAGTTGATGATCATCAGATAGAAGAAGAACAGGCACAGGAACGCCAGGAAAATCAGAATGGCGTAGACCAGAATTCTCGAGATCAGCAGCTTGAGTTCAGCGCTTTTATTCGCATCTTTTTCCATGTCTGCCTCCTATTTCCTGTTAATTGTCTTGAAGACAATTCCCGATAGCACCGCGGTGATGAAGAACAGCAGCACGGACAGCGCGCCGGCCATGCCGTAGTTCTTGGAAATGCCCAGGAAGTTGTTCAGGTACATGATCAGCGTGGTCGATGTATTGTTCGGGATACCGTAGCCGTTGGTCAGGACCTGCGGCACATCGAACATCTGGATACCGCCGATCATGGATGTGATCAGCACGTAGATGAAGATCGGCATCAGCAGCGGCATCGTGATGTTGAAGAATACCTGGGTCGAAGTGGAACCGTCCAGCCGGGCGGATTCGAACAGCGCTTCATCAATGGACTGGATGCCGGCCATCAGCAGGATGGTCGTATTGCCGAACCACATCAGGAAGTTCATCAGGCCGATCAGGGTCTGCACGGTCACCTGCAGGCCTAGGAAGTTGATCGGTTTGGCCGCCATGCCGGAGCTGACCAGCAGCTGGTTCACCGGGCCGACCTGGGAGAACAGTGCGAAGAACAGCATCGAGAAGGCCGAGGCCATGATCAGGTTCGGCATATAGATGACTGTCTTGAAGAACTGCTGTCCCTTGATGTCCAGCCGGGTGCTGGTGAAGAACAATGCCAGCAGCATCGCAATGACAAACTGCGGCACCGCCCCGATCACCCACAGCCACAGCGTATTGCCGAGGAACTTGAAGATCGGCACATAGCCGGCCGTGTTCAGGCTGAACAGTGTTTTGAAATTCTGCAGGCCGACAAACCGGGGACCGACAATCGTCAGTCCGTCACGGTAGTATTCAAAGAAACTGTTGTAAACGGTAAGCACCTGGGGATAAAGGGTGAATATCGCATAGGTAATGAAGAACGGAGCGATAAAGATATATCCCCACCTGGCGTAGGATACGGATTTCAATTTTGCCTGCTTTTCGGCTTTCTGCATCATTTCATCCCCTTTCTTTTCCCTGCCGGGCTGTTATTTTCGTATTTGGTTTTTAAGAAAAAACTGTGGCAGGTTGAACACCTGCCACAGTAGTCAATCAGTTATTCAACTGTTACGCTCGGATAAGTTGTACGGATGTAATCCTTGAAGTTATTGATGGCATCTTCGCGGGTTGCGACCTGGCCATCGAGGTATTCTGTGAAGTAAGTCTGCAGACCTTCGTTGCAGAGCTGGTCATACTGTGTGACGTTCTGGAACTTGATGTTCTTGGCCAGTTCAGCGAAGACTGCTGTGTCGTTCTGGCCGCCCAGGAATTCACTGCCGTATGTTTCGTCAGCTGCGAACTTGTTGTTGACAGCCTGGTTGTTGGAGAACTGCGCTTCATCGGCAACCAGTTTTTCGCAGACTGCTTCGTCGTTGATGAATGTGTTCATGATGTCGGCGACCATTGTCGGGTTGTCTGTGCCGGTGGCTGCGAGCATCCATGTGCCGCCCCAGAAGAAGGCCTGCGGGCCCTGGCAGATTGCCCAGTCACCCGGGCATCCCTTTTCAGGATCCTGAGCGTTGGTCATGGAGAAGTTGAAGTACCAGGCCGGGCCGAAGAAGCACATGGACTTGCCGTCTGCGAACATTTCGGAAGTAGCTTCATCACCCCAGATGTTGGATGTATATGCTGTGTAGCCGTTCTTGACGAATTCTTCGGACTGATCCATCCACTTTTCGATGTTGGCATCGATGTTCAGCTTGCCATCAACGACCCACGGAGAAGTAACGTTATTGGAGAATACGCGGTATGTGGCATTGGTGGTCGGGATCATGTAGTAGCCCTTTTCCTTTGCGGCTGCGGCTACAGCATTGAACTTATCCCAGTCAGACATGGCTTCCTGAACAGCAGCCGGATCATCTGTGCCGAGGACATCAGCAGCGATGGACCGTCTGTAGATAACAGCAGCCGGGCAGCACTGGAAGGAGACACCCTTCACAACGCCGTTGGCGTCGGAAGCTGCTTCAACCGTGTACGGATAAACATTTGAGAAATCTGTTACGCCGATGGACTTGACATCCATTGTAGCGTCGGAATTTGTGTACTTGATGATGTAGTCGGCTTCAGCCAGGAACAGGTCGATCTTGTCATCAGGAGCTGCGTTGGCCTGGTTCAGCAGGGCAGCGTCCAGCGCATCCTGGTAAGCACCGCCGTCAGACGGATATGTTGTCCGCTTGATGGTGACATCACCCTTCTTCAGAGTGTACTCATCAACGACTTCGTCTGCGTAATACTTGCCGAGGAATCCCCAGAATTCTTCATTCCAGGTCCAGACATTCAGGACAGCGCCTTCAGCGGTGTCATCCGCCGGAGCCGGTGTCGGATCGGCTGGTTTCTGGCAGCCAACAAGAGTAAGTACCAGAGGCATTGCCAGCAGTCCACTTAATAGCTTTTTCATCTTTTCCCTCCCGTTATTAAGTATTTTCCGGATTGACAGATCCGGATGTTGTACACCGGAGCTTATTCTCCGGTTACGACCTTGATTTCGCCGACGGTTTCGCCGGGGACCAGGTGACCCATGACCACGGTCTGTTCGGTCATGGCTTCTGGATTTTCAATTTTTTCGATCAGTCTGCGGCAGGCCGCCCGGCCGAGCGTTTCCGTATCCTGCCGGTAGGTGGTCAGACCGATGACCCGGGCTAGGCGGATACCGTCATAGCCCATGGCCGAGATATCTTCCGGCACTCTGAGGCCGGCTTCCTGCAGTACTTTCATACTGCCGAGGTAGGAGTAGTCATCGGGGAAGATAATGCAGGTCGGCCGGTTGTTCAGGGCAATCAGCTCGGCTGTCTTCTTCGCGCACAGTTCCATATCGTGATACAGGCTTTCGGTCACCCAGGCCGGATCCGGTTCGATGCCGAGTTCCCGGCAGGCCCGGTAGAAGCCCATCATCCGGTCTTTCGTGACATCGGTCAGTTCCCCGTGCATGAAGGCAATCTTGCGGTGGCCTTTGTCGTAGGCATACCGGACCAGTTCCTGCAGGCCCCGGGCATTGTCCGAAACAACCGCCGGACAGTGACCGCTGATGTAGTCCACCGTCACCACCGGCAGATCCGAGGCAATCAGTTCCTGGATCTCCGGATCCGCGAAGTCAGCTGAGATCACCGCCACCCCGTCGAAGTTCCTGTATTCACAGTGTTTCAGATAGGTGGCCGGCCGGCCGTTGATGGTATGGCTGATGAAGGTAATGTCATAACCGGACTCCTCAGCGGTATTCTTGAAGCTTTCAAGAATCTCCGAGAAGTATTCATGCGCCAGACCTGCCGACGTGCTGTCTATGAACAGGACGCCGATGCTGTAGGTGCGGTTGGTTTTCAGCGCCCTGGCGGAGGCATTGAGCATGTAGCCCATTTCCTCGGCCTTGCGCAGAATTCTGTCCCGGGTCGCTTTGGATATATCTTCTTTTCCATTCAGCGCTTTGGAGACCGTGGCGACTGATACGCCGCAGCTCTGCGCTATCTCTTTCATCGATATCACAGGAACCTCTCACAGAAATCTTAATCGTTTTCGCACTTTCAGTATAGCATTTTTTCCAGAAATGCAACATATTTTTTTCGAAACCGCTTCCAACGTCATTTTTTTCTTGTTTTCTGGCCGATTTCACATTATTCTAAGGGCAAGGAAATACGTAAACGATTTCGTTGCGTGCTTTGTGTTTTTGACACATCAGGAGGAAATTATGAAATTCGGACATTTTGATGACCTGCACCGCGAATATGTAATTGAGAAATATGAAACCCCGCTTCCCTGGATCAACTACCTGGGCAGCGACTCCTTCTTTACCCTGCTTTCCAATACGGCCGGCGGTTATTCATTTTATAAGGATGCCCGCCTCCGCCGGATCACCCGCTACCGCTACAACAACCTGCCCCTGGACCAGGACGGCTTCCACATGTACATCAAGGATGGAGACACTGTCTGGAACCCGGGCTGGCAGCCGGTGCAAACCCCGCTGGACGCGTATGAATGCCGGCACGGTCTTGGCTATTCGGTCATCACCGGCACAAAAAACGGGGTTACGGCCAAACAGGAACTCTTCGTTCCGAAAAACGACAACATCCTGCTGAACCGGGTTACCCTGACGGCTGACACGGCGAAAGATCTGGATCTGTTCTCCTTTGCGGAATTCTGCCTCTGGGATGCGATGGATGATTCCTCAAACTTCCAGCGCAACTACTCCACCGGCGAAGTCGAAGTGGAAGGCAGCGCCATCTACCACAAGACCGAATACCGGGAAAGAAGAAATCATTATGCTGTCTTCTATGCCAACCGGCCGGCCGATTCCTTCGATACGAGCCGGGATGCCTTCATGGGTGTC
>JAFWEA010000195.1 GCA_017543005.1 Solobacterium sp.
ATCCCGATTGTCAACGGCATTCCGAGTTCCATCATCCTCTGCATCAGCGGCGCGCTGATTACCGAATCGGCCTTTGCCGTGCCGGGCATGGGAAAGATGCTGCCGAATGCCATCAACCAGCTCAACAACAACATGGTCATTACCCTGACATTCATCTTTACGGCGCTGTCCATCCTGGCAGTGCTGATCGGCGACCTGCTGATGGTTGCCGTAGACCCGCGGATTTCTCTTACCGCTAAAGGAGGCGAGTAGTCATGAGCACAGTACAGGACGACCGCTTCACGTTCCAGCGGGCTGAGGATACCGCCTCGGAGCACATTGCTGCGCCGCAGTATTCCTACTGGAAATCCGTGTTCCGCAAATTCTTCTCTTCCAAGCTGGCCATTGCCATGCTGATCCTGGCCGGCACGATTATCCTGCTTTCCATTTTCCAGCCGATGATTTCCGGATATTCCCCGCGGATTACCCCGAACATCAACCGGCCGGAGATGAAATACATCCGGCCCAACAGCACGTACTGGTTCGGTACGGATGACAAGGGAAACTCCCTGTTTGACGCTGTCTGGGCAGGTACCCGCAGCTCCCTGATTGTCGCCTTCGCCGCCACAACCATTTCCACGGTTGTCGGTGTCGCCGTCGGCATGTGGTGGGGTTTCTCCAAGAAGGTCGATGTCATCATGATCGAAGTCTACAATGTCATCGCCAACATCCCGACCCTGCTGATTGCCATGATCCTGGTCTATGCCATCGGCTCCGGCATGGGTTCGCTGATCTTTGCCCTGTCGGTGACCAGCTGGATCGGTACGGCTTACTTCATCCGCGTCCAGGTCATGATCATCCGTGACCGGGAATACAACCTGGCCAGCCGGTGCCTAGGCACCCCGACCTGGAAGATCATCACGCATAACGTCCTGCCGTATCTGATTTCCGTCATCATGACGATCATCAGCCGTGACGTGCCGGGCTTCATCTCCTATGAAGTCTTCCTGTCCATGGTCGGCGTCGGTCTGAACCGTGATATCCCGTCCCTGGGCCAGATGATCCGTGACTACAGCCCGTATCTGGTCAGCACCCCGTATCTGTTCTGGATCCCGGTTGCTGTTTCCGCTGTTATTTCCGTTTCGCTCTACATTGTCGGCCAGACCCTGGCAGATGCCAGTGATCCGCGCACGCACATGGTCTAAGGAGGTGCCTTATGTCAGAAAACAGGAATATCATTCTGTCAGTCAAGGACCTCGAAGTGAAATTCAAGGTCAGAGACCGCATCCTGACGGCCATCCGCAATATCTCCATGGATTTTGAGGAAGGCAAGGTTGTGGCCATCGTCGGTGAATCCGGTTCCGGCAAGTCTGTCTTTACCAAGACCTTTACCGGCATGCTGGAAATCAACGGTGAAGTCTCCAAGGGCGAAATCTGGTTTGAGGGTCAGGACCTGGCCAAGATCAAGAATCCGGCCGAATGGGAAAAGATCCGCGGCAAGAAGATCGCCACGGTCTTCCAGGATCCGATGACCTCGCTGAACCCGGTCAAGACCATCGGTGACCAGATTTCCGAAGTCATCATCAAGCACCAGGGAAAATCGAAGAGTGAAGCCAAGCAGCTGGCCATTGACCTGATGGCCAAGGTCGGCATTCACAATCCGGAACTGCGCTTTGATGAATATCCGTTCATGTATTCCGGCGGCATGCGGCAGCGTATTGTCATTGCCATTGCCCTGGCCTGCCGGCCGAGGATCCTGATCTGCGACGAACCGACAACAGCTCTGGATGTGACCATCCAGGCCCAGATCATCCGCCTGATCAAGGATCTGGCGCAGGAATACGGCTTTACAACCATTTACATTACCCATGATCTGGGCGTGGTGGCCAACGTAGCCGATACGGTTGCGGTTATGTATGCCGGTCAGATCATCGAGTACGGCAATGTCGACGAGGTCTTCTACGACAGCCGTCACCCGTACACATGGGGACTGCTGTCCTCCCTGCCGCAGCTGGGTGAGAAGGGGGAAGAGCTCTTTGCCATTCGTGGTACGCCGCCGTCGCTGTTTGAGGAGATCAAGGGCGATGCGTTTGCGCCCCGCAACAATTACGCGATGAAAATCGACTACGAAGAAGAACCGCCGTTCTTCAAGGTGTCGGATACACACTATGCCAAGACATGGCTGCTGGATCCGCGGGCCCCGAAGGTGGAACCGCCGGCGGCTGTGCGGGAACTGCATGAGCGCATGCTGGCGCTGACGGCGAAAGGAGGTATCTACGGTGAGCGGGACTGAAACCATGAACGAAAAAGAAGAGCTGCTTTCCGTTGAGCACCTCGAAGTCACTTTCAACAACAGCCGCAAGCACCGCTTCCGGGCGGTCAAGGATGCCAATTTCAAGATCTACAAGGGTGAAACCTTCGCCCTGGTCGGTGAATCCGGTTCCGGCAAGACAACCATTGCCCGGGCCATCATCCGCCTGAATGACACCAGTGCCGGCGATATCATCTTCAAGGGCAGAAAGATCAACGGCAAGCTGTCGGCTGAAGACAAGAAATGGGTCCAGCGCAATATCCAGATGATCTTCCAGGATCCGGCTGCTTCCCTGAATGAAAGAGCGACGATTGATTACTGTGTCTCCGAAGGCCTGTACAACTTCAACCTGTTCAAGGATGAGGCGGACCGGGAAGCCAAGGTGGACCGGGCGCTGAATGAAGTCGGTCTTCTGCCGGAGCACAAGTCCAGATATCCGCATGAATTCTCCGGCGGTCAGCGGCAGCGGGTCGGCATTGCCCGGGCCATGATCATGGAACCGGAATTCATCATTGCCGATGAGCCGATTTCCGCCCTGGATGTGTCCATCCGGGCCCAGGTGCTCAACCTGATGAACAAGTTCAAGGAAGAGCGCGGCCTGACCTATATGTTCATTGCCCACGACCTGAGCGTGGTCCGCTACTTCGCTGACCGGATCGCCGTCATCCATAACGGCCGGATCGTGGAAGTGGCACCTTCCGATGTCCTGTTCAAGTATCCGCTGCATCCCTACACGCACTCCCTGCTGCAGGCCGTGCCGATGCCGGATCCGGAGATCGAAAAGGCCAAGGAACTGGTCATCTACGATGAATCCAAGCGTGATCTCTCCGGCCCCAAGCCGCTGCTGCAGGAGATCCGTCCGGGTCACTTCGTGTTCATGAATGACCGCGAGCGGGAAGAATACGAAAAGGTTCTCGAACAGCTCGAAAAGCAGTAAAAAAATACGGTTTCTGTCAATGACAGAAGCCGTTTTTTCATATCATCATGTAAATGACGGTCAGGACGATGGCAAGTGCCACCATGATCAGTCCAGCTGACAGGGCCGGGTTGGGCTGGGCCTTCCGTTCGGCCCGGATCCTGTCCCGGTAAGCCGAATAGGAACTGCCGCTGCTGCGCCAGGTAAAGAAGCTGAAGACACCGTCCTTATAGAGAAAGACGATAAAACCGTAGACTGCCAGCAGACCCGAAAGGACCGACAGGGCATCGATGAACCGCAGCAGAAAAGGCTCCTGCAGGTTGCCGTAGAGCACCGCCAGTACGGCGACGCCGGCACAATAGCGCAGGACAGTCCGCTTCTCAGTGTTCAACGCCATGACGGGCTTTCTTCTTGTTCTTGGTTTCCCAGTGGATCAGCAGGGTCATGGCTGCCCGCAGGGCTACCGTAGCTCCGAGCACGGCATAGTCCATCAGACTGTCACCGATGACGGTCTTGAGCACTTCACCGCACATCAGGAAGGTCAAAGCATCGGAAATGCTTTCCCCCAGATCAATGTCCGCATCCGGCTCATCCTTGTACCAGCCGATGAAGCCCTTGAGGCCGCCCCAGATCATGACGCCGACACCGATCAGTTCCAGGACCAGACAGCCGGCCTCGGCACAGAAGAAGATTGCTTTTTCAAGAAACTCAAATACGATTTCCATACTATCACCTGCTATTTATTTTACAGGATTTTGCGTCATATAAAAGAATAATACGTCAATGCCATATGTGATGTATGTTATAATACTTTTGATTTCAGGAGGACTTTTAATCATGGGAGTTGTGGACAAACTCAGAAACTTCGTCGCACCTGTTGATGAGGAAGATGATGAAGAATACGAGGAAACAGAAGAAGTAGAATACAGACAGAGTGAGACAAAGCCTGTCAGCACGTACGAAACACCGAAGAATGCCAAGGTTCAGAAGCAGGTTTCGGCTGATACCAAGATGGTTCTGTTTGAACCGCGCAGTTTTGAAGAGGCAGAAGAGATTGCCCGTCATCTCAAGCAGAGAAGAGCGGCAGTTGTCAACCTGCACAAGCTGCAGCGTGACTATGCCCAGCGCACCATCGATTTCCTGACCGGTGTCGTCTTCGCGCTTGACGGTACAATCCAGAAGATCGGCCACAATGTCATTCTGTGCACACCGCGGTCCATCGGTGTTGACGGCGTGATTTCGCTCGACAATTCCGATGACTGATCATGCGGACATGGAGGCGGTGCTGATCCGTCTCCGCGATCTGCAGGAACAGAGCATGCGCTGGCAGAAACAGACCGAATCGTTCTTTCTGAACGAAGAGGAACTGGCCGCTGCGCAGAAGGAGTTTTTTCCGTCGGAAACCGTACGGTATGACGGCGGCTATCCGGAGGCCCGGAAGAAGAAAGTCATCTTCAGCCTGGAAGGAGAAGATGACTTTTCTGATATCGTCTGCCTGATGGCGGAGATTGACAACCGCTTCCGGCCGATCGGCCACCGGGATGTGCTCGGGGCATTGATGCACCTGCAGATTGATCGTCATTCCTTCGGGGATTTCTGGGTGGATGACGGCCATATTTACCTGTATACAACTGCCGTCATGGGCCGCTTTCTCTGCCAGGAACTGACCCGGATCGGCGTGCATACCGTATCCTTTTCGGTCATTGATGAACACCCGGTGCAGGTCTTCCGTACCCGGACGTTCGAGAAGGTCATCAGCAGTGTCCGGGCGGACGCGGTGGTAGCGGCGCTGGCCGAGTGCAGCCGGGCCGATGCGAAGGATCTGATCCGCCGGGGGCTGGTGCAGCTGAACCACGTGACGCTTGCCGATGCGGATGAAGTATGCAATAATAACTGTACGATTTCCATACGCGGATCGGGTCGTTTTGTGCTGAAAGAAGTGCTGCG
>JAFWEA010000196.1 GCA_017543005.1 Solobacterium sp.
ACGTCTGATGGGGGAAATCATCGATGTAGAACAGCCAGCCGCCGTCCTTCTTCCGGCACAGCATCGGCCCTTCGACGCCGCGCTGCCGGTTTAGATACTGCCAGTCAAATGTCCGGGTAAAGCCAAGCTCCGGATCATCCGCCATGGCATAGTAGACGGTCTGGGCCGCCGCCCGCTCATCCTTGTAGAACAGCCAGTAACGGCCGCTGTCGGTGAACATGACCGTATCGATGGTCGGATAGAGCGGATCAAACAGTTTGTACGGATAACTGAACTGGCGGAAGTCCTTTGTCCGGACCGCATAGGCTGCCCCGTGATCCGGGGAAGGATCCGAATAGATCAGCAGATAATCCCCGGTTTCCCGGTCATGATAGATCACCGGGGCCCAGGCTCTCTTACCGCTGGTGCCAAGGCCTTCATCCGGCAGATCCACCAGGATCAGCTGTTCATTTTCCAGTTTCTTCAGGTCTTCGCTCTGCCAGAGATAGACTTCCGGATTGTCGAAACCCTGCGTGGCGGTGATCAGGAAACTGCCGTCGGCCGCCCGCGCCAGGTATGGATCCCGCACCCGGCCGGTGCCGCTTTTGGCCTGAATGACCGTATCTGTCTTCTGCCAGGAAAGCCCGTCTTCGGATACGGCAATATAGCCGGTTTCTTCCCCGTCTTCCCCGTTGAAATAACTCATCGCATAGCCGTAGATCGATTCCAGCAGGACCAGGTTGTATTCCTTTTCCAACGTTTCATCTTCCAGCTGCAGCACTGCCTTAATCGTGACAGGCTGGCGCAGCGGGCCGCCGGTTTTTATGATCATGCCGTCATAGTATTCCGCTATGCCGGAAAGAATTTCGTAACTGATGACCGAACCGTTGGGACCGGTCTCTGGCAGCGTCTCGCCGCTGTGCATGACGGAGCGGATGTCCGCATCCAGACTGCGCAGATCATCCTCCAACTTCACGGTAGTATCGGAACCGGCCACGTGGAAGGTAAACGTCTTTTCCGCTGAGCCGTATTCCGTTGTGATCGAAGCTTTCGCCCTGATATCACTTTCGGTATCGAGGTCCGTGATGATGCCGCGGTAGTCCATCTTGTCCGGGTCCAGCACCGTCCAGGTCACCGGCACCCCGGCAATGGAATTGCTGTCGAGCCAGAGCGAACGCTGCAGCCTGTCCTGATCCGGATAGTGCAGCTGATCGAGCAGGACAGCAGGATATTTCTCCTGATACTCCTGCCGGATTTCCGAAAGATCACGGCTGGAACTAAATACTCTGAGGGCTGATACATATCCTTCCACACTGATCCGGTTATCGATGCCGGAGGCCCCGATCCTCATGACCGGGTTATGGAATGACTCCTGCAGTTCATACCGCAGGATCTCTTCCCCGTTCAGGGCACAGAGAATGCCCTTGCCGGAAGTCTGGGTAATGCTGATGAGGTTCCACTGCCCGCTGGCAATGGAAATGCCCGCATCACTGTGTACGGAGCTGTTGAAGCCTTTATCCGTTTCAACGAGTCCCGGGCCGACAAAGCCTTCTTCCAGACGGTCGGAACCTGTCAGGGTCAGCGCATGATACTCTTCTTCCAGACTGAAGAAACCGGTGCCCGGATAATTGCTGTCGGGCTTGATCCAGAATTCCACCGTCCAGTTTTTCCCGCCCAGGGCTTCCGCCTGTATGGGTTCGTGATCGATCCGGCTGTACTGCCACAGACCGTCATCCGTCTCATCTTCCGAAAAGAACGATACCCCGCC
>JAFWEA010000197.1 GCA_017543005.1 Solobacterium sp.
GGAAATGGGTCAGCTGACCTGTTTCTTTGTTTTTCGGGGTCTTTTGGTCATTTTTAGGCATCCGCATATAAGATCTTATCTGCAAAGCATAGAAAAAGTGGCCTTCCCTTACGGGTAAGACCACTTTGTCAACAAACTGAGAAATGCTCTGATGAGCATTTCTTTTTTATGTATGACTTTCGAGATAGTTCTTCCAGAGTTCCGGTCCGTTGACCAGCATGTCCTGATAGGCCCTGGTCATGATCGGGCGGATCACGGTGAAGTATTCCGATACCCCGTAGGCCTGGGGGATCACCCGGGTGATCTTGTCCACCTGGGCTGCGATCTTATTGGCCAAGGCATTTTCATCCAGCTTGCGGATGTTCAGCGTCCCAGTGGTGAAGCGCTTGTCTTCAAAGTCCAGCCGGATCAGGAAGCGGCAGACATCATCGTATTCCGCCAGCATATACTCATCCGGTTCTTCCCGCAGGTGCAGATCATCGATGCACTCCTGCACCAGCTGCGCTTCGCTCTTGCGGGTCAGGAAACCCGGGTTGGGCCGGACGATGGCCAGGTTGACCAGGCCCCGCAGGAACAGATCATAGCCTTTCTTGTCATAGCGCAGATCGAGCAGTTCCAGCCGTCTTCTGTCACCGGGGTCATTGAACTCTTCCAGGCGGTCCAGCAGGACTTCGCGTTTCTTGGCGGCCGGTGAGATTTCAAAGTAATGATCCGGCCAGTCATCCAGATAACTGGCATAATTGTCTCTTTTCAGTGTCATGTCTACATTATACAGGAAAACTCCATGGGCATAACAACTGTTTCCCGGCGGTTCATCCGTTATAATGACAGCGGAACAAAGGAGAAAAAATATGCAGATTACATACTGGTCCGACTACGCCTGCCCGTTCTGCTATATCGGCGAAGGGTTCCTGAAACAGGCCATTGCCAAGCTTGATACAAAAGAAACATTCGAATTCGTCATGAAGGCATTCCAGCTCGATCCGGGGGCTCCCCTGAAGGCGGAAAAGCCGAACATCGAAAGAACTATGGCCAAGTATCACATGACCCGTGAACAGGCTGAAGGCCGCCTGGCCCAGATGAACGCCATGGCTGCCGCAGCCGGTCTGGAATTCAACTACGCGACCGCCCTCAACACCAATACCATGGATGCCCACCGGCTGACAAAGTATGCCCAGCGGGAAGAACCGGAAAAGGCAGACAAGCTGATCGAAACCCTGTATGAGAACTATTTCGTCCGCAATACGGAACTGGCTGATCATGAGATCCTCAAGGCTGCCGCAGCCGAAGCCGGACTGAATATGGAGCGGGTGGAGCAGGTGCTCAATTCCGATGAATATCTGCACAAAGTCCGCGGCGAGATCCAGGAAGCGGCGGAGATGGGGATCCGCGGCGTGCCGTTCTTCATCATCGGTCAGTACGGCGTCTCCGGTGCCCAGCCGGCCGAATTCATGCAGGAAGTGCTGGAAACGGTTCTGAAGGAAGAAATACAGAAGAAAATGCAGACCGGCATGGCCTGCGGCATTGACGGCTGCGACATCTGAGCGCATCACAAACAACCGGGCAGGACAGCGGTTCTGCCTTTTTTGCGGCCTGAAGCGCACAGTGATAAGATGAACAGCAGGAGATACAGATAATGAAATATGTAAAACTTGGAAATACGGACATTACCGTGCCGATGATCTGTGTGGGCGGCATGTCATTCGGCCAGCCTTCCGAAGAATATCATCAATGGACACTGAATCAGGCCGATACCGAGGCCATGATTGCCCATGCCCTGGATCTCGGGGTGAACTTTATTGATACGGCAAACCAGTATTCCGGCGGTACCAGTGAAGAATATATCGGGCAGGCACTGAAACATCTCGGGGTGCGCCGGGAAGACGTGGTGCTGGCCTCGAAAGTCTATTTCAACGAAGGGAAACTGTCCCGTAAGGCCATCCTGCGGGAAATTGACGGCACGCTGGAACGTCTGCAGACCGATTACCTGGATCTGTATCAGATTCACCGGTTTGACTATGATACGCCGATGGAAGAAACGATGGAGACCCTGCACGAACTCGTGCAGTGCGGCAAGGTGCGGGCCCTGGGCGCCTCGGCCATGTACGGCTATCAGTTCCACAACCTGCAGCTGACGGCCGAAGCGCATGGCTGGACAAAGTTTGTGACCATGCAGAATCATTACAATCTGCTCTACCGGGAAGACGAAAGGGACCTGATCCCCGTCTGCAAGCAGTATGGTGTATCCCTGATCCCGTACAGTCCGCTGGCCGGGGGACATCTGGCCCGGGCGTCATGGAACAGCGATTCCCTGCGCTCTCATACCGACCGGCTGACCCCGTCCAAGTATGACCGGTATCAGGAAGAGGATATGGAAATCATCAGCCGGGTGGAGGAAGTGGCGAAAGAGCACAATGTCTCCATGGCGGTGGTGGCGCTGGCCTGGCTGTACGGCAGGGGGTGTGCGTCGCCGATTGTCGGGGCAACGAAGGTGAAACATTTCGATGATGCCTGCCGGGCGGCTGATTTCACGCTCAGCGCGGACGAAATGAAGTATCTGGAGGAGCTTTATACGGCACGCAAGGTCAGCGGGGCCCGGTAGAAAAATCACCGCTGTATTTCAATGGTGAAAAAGTGTACCCGTTACAGGTACAAAGAATTATAAATGAAAACGTATCGTGAACAAATTTTCATTAGATGAAAATTTTCAGTTGTGAAACAATTGAAATCAGTTATAGTTAGACTATGCAGTTTTGGAAAGACGATTCTACTCCCTTGAAAAAGGGGGAGTGCCAATGGACTGCAAGATAAAAAAAGGGGGCGCAGTTTATGACACGATCTCGATCTAGAAGCAGAGTATTGAAAGATTGCATATGATGCCGGGGATGGCCCGGCAAAAAGAAAAGGGGAGAAAAATCACAAATGAAAGATGCATTTAAGGACTGGAAAGTTCATGTACTGGCACTGATTCTTACACTGATTGCAGAGTTCATCGGAACAAGAAGATTCGATCTGGGCTTCACAGCCTTCTCGCTGTTCCCGATGCTCTATGTTCTGATCATGGGTGCGGTCCTTGGCGCCGTCAAGATGATTCCGCGCGATATGATGGAGACCGCTTCTCCGTATATCGGCATCAGCGTTATGCTGCTGACAGCCAAGACCGGATCCACCATCGGTCCGAACCTTGCCAACGTCATCAAAGCCGGTCCGGCTCTGCTGCTGCAGGAATTCGGTAACCTCGGTACAGCCGTGGTTGCCATGCCGATTGCAATTTATGTCTTCAAGATGGGCCGCGCTGCCATCGGTTCCACCTTCTCGATTTCCCGTGAAGGTTCCCTGGCAGTCGTTGCTTCGAAATACGGTCTTGACTCCGAAGAAGGTATCGGTGTCATGGGCGCATATATTACCGGTACAGTGCTTGGTACACTGTTCTACGGCATCATGGTTTCCATCCTGGCGCCGACCGGTCTCTTCCATCCGTATGCCCTGGCCATGGCCTGCGGCACCGGTTCCGCTTCCATGATGTCCGCTTCTCTGGCAGCTGTCGTCGATGCCTTCCCGGCACTTGAGACAGAGCTGACCGCCTATGCGGCAACATCCAACATGCTGTCGTCTGTCGACGGTCTGTACATGAGCCTGTTCATCGCTGTGCCGATGTGCGAATGGATGTACAAGAAGTTCACAGCCAACAATAAGAATTATAAAGACGGTCAGCCGATCGCCAAGGCCAAGAAGGCCGCGTAAAGGAGGAAAAGAACATGACAAAGGAAAACTGGTTTGTACACATTAAGGTTCTCGTGCTCTCTTCCATCTTTGCTTCCATCGGTAACTGGATCAATACGATCAAATCCGGCAATCCGGTGACACCGCTGGGTGCTCTGCCGGGCATGCTGCTGCTGTTCTTCATCACCATCGTCGGCCTGATCATCTGGGATCTGATCGGCAAGATGACCGGCGGCAAGAACCTGCCGGCAATCGCCTACATTTCCCTGATTGCCATCATCATGACAATCCCGGGCGTGCCTGGTGCGGAATTCGTTGCTTCCAGCATCAACAAGATCGGCCTTCTGCCGCTGTGCACACCGATCCTGGCCTATGCAGGTATCTCCATCGGCAAGGACCTGGATACCTTCAAGAAGCAGGGCGTGGCGATTGTTCTGGTTTCTCTGTTTGCCTTCTTCGGCACATACGTCGGTTCGGCAATCATTGCCCAGATCATCCTGAAAGTAACAGGTGTTATCTGATGAAACAAAGGGCGGTTCTTATGAACCGCTTTTTTATTATGCGTTTATAATAATTGGTAGTTATGAAAAGAATCAGATACGGTCTGCTGACCTCCATGATGATGATTGCCGTGCTGATCCGCGGCATGCTGGGCATCCATGTCGTGCTCCGGCATCCGGCCCAGCCGACCCCGGCTGCTGCCCTGATGAATTTCGCGGCGGAAACCAGCGTGACGGTCAGTCTGAATGAGCCGGGTTTCAATGATATCCAGGTGACCAGGATCGATAACGGTCCCGGTGTCTACTGCATTGTTTTTCAGTATGCCGACAGCAATACCTATACGTTCGGCATGTACCTGCGGCCGGAGGATCTGGAGATCGGCATCTGGCATGGCATGAAGGATGAAAACGGCAATATCTGGAGCGTGAAGCGGGAAGAAGACGGTACGGTACTCTTCCTGTGCAGTGACGGCCGGGGGTTCCTGGTGTGGTGGGAGAACGGCCGGTGCTACTTCATCAGCATGGAAGCGGATGCCGCCGAGGCATCCCTGCGGCAGATGCGTGAAATCATCCGGGAAAGGATGAAGCCCATGCCGGTTGAGCAGCTTCAGACTTAATGATTTTGCTCATAAATGCATTTGAAAACATGTATAATAAAATTACCAATATGGCGAATGCCTGAACTGATAGAAGAGGGGGAAAATAATTAATGAATCTGCTTCAGTTATTAATCAGTACGCTTGCGTCAAATGATTCCGTCAATTCCGTTGCCAAGAAGACAGGCCTGTCCACCAAGCTGGTCTACAAGCTCATCATGACTGCCCTGCCGATTCTGATCCGTTACATGACAAAGAATGTCGGTTCCCAGAACGGTGCGCTGTCCCTGCTCAACGCCCTGACCCAGCACAACACAACCCGGGCCATGTCCGAACAGATTGATGATGTCGACGAAGAAGACGGCGACAAGATCATCGGCCACATCCTCGGCGATGACAAGGATCTGGTAGTCAAGAGCCTGGCCGCTGAAACCGGTGCCAAGAGCGAAGAAGTCACAAAGACTCTCGGCAGCATTGCTCCGGCTCTGCTGTCCGGTCTTGCCGCAGCTACCATGCTCGCCGCCAAGAACAAGAAGAAGCCGGCCGCTCAGCCGCTGACCGCTGCTCCGGCAGCCGCTGCTGTTGACAACACCCTGGATCTGGGTGACCTGCTGACCATGTTTGCCGGTCAGAATGCAGTCCAGCAACCGCAGACAAATGCCATGCAGGGCCTTCTCGGAAGTCTGCTTGGCGGCCAGACCCAGCAGCAGGCGCAGCCGACCGCTGCCCAGGCGCTGATGAGCGCACTGCTCGGTGGTCAGACCCAGCAGCAGGCCCAGCCGACGGCAGCCCAGTCCCTGATGGGAACACTGCTCGGCCAGCAGGCCCAGCCGCAGGCGCAGCAGCCGGCCGGTCTCAACGGACTGCTCGGCACCCTGATGAATGCCAGCCAGCCGGTCCAGCAGCAGGCCAGCTCCTTCGACGGAAGCGATCTGCTGAA
>JAFWEA010000198.1 GCA_017543005.1 Solobacterium sp.
GCGTCAAATAAAACTTCTTCACCGCTTCTCTTGATTACTCTCATACTTTTTCCCCTTTCAGCCAATTAGTTGCATCTCCAACTAATTGCTGTTCGCAGTATGATTATCCCACAGTCCCGGGAAAAAACAAGAGAAATAATCTGGAATTTTCTAATCCTTTTTTTCACAAACCGAAACGGTCATTCCGCTGTGCGATTTTCACTGATAACCCGCCGGATTTCCCGGGCAAACAGGTCCGGGGCCAGCAGGGTCAGACCGCCATGGCCGATGTTTTCAAAGATGCGGAAACGGGTCTGCGGCAGGTACTGTTTCATCCAGGCAATATCGGCTTTTCTTTCCTTCTTTTCCTTCTCCGTGCACCAGTATTCCAGTTGTCCGCAGCGGATCTGCCCCGGTGCAGGCATGGCGTAGTTGTTGCAGGAATCAAAGGTATTCCAGATGGTCTTCGCGCTGATCATGTTCAGCACATCGGCCACATACTGCAGGTCTTCATCCGAGTATTCATCAGTCGCAAAGGCCTTCTCCAGCAGCCTGACCCCGCCCACCTTGCCTGCTTCGATCAGCAGGAAATCCTTCAGGGCAATAAACCTGGTCAAAAGCCATGGAAGCTGGTACGGCGTGATCGCCCCGTCGGCCACCGCGCAGTGTACCGGCACCAGCCCGTCCTGCAGGAACCGCAGCACAATCGAGCCACCCATGGAACAGCCGTACATGCACTCCACTTCCGTGATGCCCTTTAAAAGCAGCTGATCGGCCAGCTGGCGGGCAATCGTCTCCACACTGCTGAAGTCGGACTTCTTCTTCGGATCATACCCGGGCAGGGCCGGGATGATCAGGTGGAAATCTTTTTCCAGCAGCGGGATCACATACTCAAAGTAGTCCCACATGACAAGTGAAGGATGAATCAGGACAATGCAGCGGGCATTGTCAGTGCCGTATTCATGGATGTTCATATCTGGTCTCCCGTCTTTGGTTAGTTTTATCAAACTATATTATATAAGGTAATCCGGCTTATAACAAAAGCCTGCTGACCTGTACGCAGTCCGGCAGGCACAGAAAAAGAGACCGTTTCAGTCTTCCGGCTGTCACAGCCTCACGGCAATTTGTTAACGGATGACGGTACCGCCCTTGATCACATGGGCCGGCACTTTGTACATGACACTGAGATCAGCCACAGGATCACCGTCAACCACAACAAAGTCAGCGTATTTGCCTGCTTTCAGGGAACCGATTTTATCGTCCTGATAGATAATTTTGGCGGAATTGATCGTAGCCTGTTTCAGGATATCCTCATTGGTCATGCCGAGCATTTCTTTCCGCAGCCGGAATTCCCGCATCGGATCCGTCCGGTACAGTTCGAAGCCGACATCGGTGCCCCAGCCGATCAGGATATTCCTGTGATTGTTATAGGCGTTCTTCAGCGAATCGGTGATCCGGCCAATCAGCGCATTCATACGCTGCCCGTTATAGGTGTCCGGTTCTTCGAGAATCTCATCGATCGCAAACATCGTATAGACCAGGGCTGTATCGAGGTGATTGTCATCGATATACTTCAGGGTCTCTTCGGTGATCATGGAAGCGTGCTCGATGGTATGCACCCCGCCCCGGACACACATATCCACTGCCGTCGGCCCGTGGGCATGGACGGAAACATAGGACGAATTGCGCCGGGCAATCAGCACGGCCGCCTCGATTTCATCGCTTTCCAGAATCGGATAGCCCGGCTCGTTGGACGGCATGAGCAGGGAACCTGATCCGTAGAGCTTGATGAAGTCGGAGCCGTTCGCAAAGTTCTTTCTGACAGCGTCCCGGAATCCGTCTGAACCGCAGGCATAAATATCCAGCGAATCGAGGTTGGTCCAGTTGGAGGAAATGATCGGGCCGCTGGTCGTGATGCGCGGGCCGGTCATCTTGCCGGCTTCAATCATCTTCTTGACATGCATCGCAGCCCGGCAGTGCAGGTCACCGACATCCCGGACGGTGGTATAGCCGTCCTTGAGCAGTTCTTCCGCATAGCGGTATGCATTCAGGGCATTCACCGGGGCCGGAATGGCATTGCCGGTCATGACATCACTGACGGTCTGATAGAACAGATGGACATGCAGGTCGATCAGGCCCGGCAGCAGCGTTTTGCCGGCCAGATCCATGACTTCCGCCCCTGCCGGAACTTCACTGCCGCAGGGCAGGATCTTTTCGATCATCCCGTCCTTGACCAGGACATCCCCGCAGGCGCCGTCGAAGTCTTCGGTCAGAAACGGCACGAATGAGCAGTTTTTCAGTACGAGCATAGACATTTCCTCTTCTTTCTGCAATGTATCTTTATTATATACATCAGACATAAAAAAGAACGGAAGGTTTGTCCTTCCGTCCTTAGTCAGATCTTAGAAATTGTTCTTCTTGACTTCAAAGAAGGCACCGGCATAGCCGCACAGCGGGCACTTCTTCGGAGCTGCCTTGCCGGTCATGGTGTAACCGCAGATTTCGCACTGCCATACAACCGGTTCATCCTTGGCGAAGACCTTCTCGTTCATCAGGTTGTCGAGCAGCTTCAGGTAACGTTCTTCGTGTTCCTTCTCGATCTTGGCAACCATGTCCATCTGGGCGGCGATCAGGTTGAAGCCTTCTTCACGGGCGTCCTTGGCCATGTATACATACATGTCGGTCCATTCACCGTTTTCACCGGCAGCAGCTGCCTTCAGGTTCTCGGCTGTGGTCGGGATGGCACCGCCGCACAGGTGCTGGAACCAGATTCTGGCATGTTCCTGCTCATTGCGGGCTGTTTCCAGGAAGAGGTCAGCGATCTGTTCGTAACCTTCTTCACGGGCCTTCTGGGCGAAATACGTGTACTTGTTGCGGGCCTGGGATTCACCGGCAAACGCATCCTGCAGATTCTTTTCTGTCTTTGTTCCTTTCAGTTCCATGTCATTTCCTCCTTTTTCAGACATTCTTCGCAGATACCTTCATAGAGCACGGAATGACGCAGGATGCGGACATGATTTCTTCTGGCAGTCTCATGGTCCATCGCATCATCGTAGTTTCCCGCCACATCCTGCAGGCGGCCGCAGCACGTGCAGTACAGATGGTCATGCGGTTCCGGATTGCCGTCATAAACGGCGGTTCCGTTCACATTGAACTTCTGTACCTCTCCCGCTTCGGCCAGCAGGTTCAGATTCCGGTACACGGTCGCAAGACCGATGCCGGGTTCTTCCTGCCGGGCAATCGCCAGCACTTCCTCGGCTGTGCGGTGTACCCCCTGTCCTTTGACAGCAGCGGCGATGATCTGTTTCTGATGCGTATTCCTTCTGTTCATCCGTCTCCTTATTGATAACTATTCTCATTTTACTATGATTCTTTAACGTCGTAAAGCAGTTCCTGCAGAAGAAAAACCGCACCGGAGTGCGGTTACCGAAAACAGCCGTAAAGCCTCTGGCTTCAGACATGGGGATATAAGGCGGTTTCACTCTTGTACTTCAGCACATTTGAATTAGATAGCCAGATGCTGTATAATAATAGTATGAAATACAAATCGAATAACAATGTAGTATACTCCTGCAAGTATCATGTTGTCTGGTGCCCGAAATACCGTCGCCCTGTACTTGTCGACGGAGTTGATGATCGTCTTAAAGAACTCGTTGAGGAGACGTGCGGCAAGATGA
>JAFWEA010000199.1 GCA_017543005.1 Solobacterium sp.
GGTGCCGGTCAGGGAAATCATCGTGTCGCCATGCCGCAGCAGGGCAGAGAAGGCCAGCCAGAGAGCGTTGGTGCCGCTCATGATATGCGGGCGGACCAGGGCATCCTCGCAGCCCAGCACTGCCGCAAAGATCTTCTCCAGTTTGTCTCTGCCGCTGTCATAGTTGCCATAGCCGTTGATGTCCGCAAAGTCCGAATAGGAAACGTTGTTGTCCATAAAGGCAGACAGAATCCGGTCGGAATTCAGAAGACTGATTCTGTCGATGTTGTGATATATCTCCTCCAGGTCCCGGTCGGACTGAGCCGCCAGGTCCAGGATGTCTTTGTCAATCCGGTCTGAAATCATAGTAAATCTCCTCTCAGTTCTTCTATTATATTCTTTTCCGGCCGAAATGAAGCGGTCTGTATGCGGAAACACAAAAGCCTCTGCCGGTCAGCGCAGAGGCTTCTGTGTTTAAGAGGAAAGAATGATCAGAGCATGACTCTGAGGAAATGTTCTTTATGGTCTTCCGGGAAGCGGAATTCGCCCTGCACCGGTGTGCCGTCGAGCACCCAGGTGCTTTCCGGGCGGGCCCGGAAGGAAGCGCTGCCGTCGATTTCGACATGCAGGACGGTGCCGCCGATCTGCAGGTCATAGGCAAACTGCTTATCCTGCAGGACCGGGCTGATCCGCAGCGTATCGCCGTGGAACTCCAGCCCGCAGATCTCATAGAGGGCCAGGGTGAGCCAGGAGGCGGTGCCGGACAGGATCGGGCCGATGTTTTCGCCGGTGATCGAGTTGTTGTACTGCGTGCAGAAGCGCGGGTTTCCCTTAAGGACAAAGGGATTTTCCATGGTCCGGCAGGGCAGGGTCTTTTCGATCATGAAGAAGGCCAGATCCCTTAACCGCAGGGCCAGGGCTGAGTCCGCAGTACTTCTGGCTGCCTGCAGGCAGGCTGTTACGGCCATCATCGCCGCATGCTTGAAGACACCACCGTTTTCCCGGTCGCCGGGGAAATAGAAGGAGGTCCCGGTGACGATGCCGAGGCGGTCATATTCCACCGGCGTGCAGAGCTTCAGCCCGGCCGGGGTTTTCAGATATGTTTCCACATGGTCCAGCATGACCCGGATCTGTTCGTCATCGGCACAGCCGGACAGCAGGGCCCAGCTGAAGGAATTCAGATAGAATGTGCCGTCAATGTCCGGATCGGCAGACAGGCCGTCACCCGGGGCACCAAGATAGCGGAAGGAGCGGTCATCGTTGATCAGGCAGCGGGCATAGTAGGTATCTTTCCAGGCATGTTCGCGCAGGTTGCTGCGGGTCTCTTCGCAGATATCCTCAGCCAGTTCCGCCAGGTCCTGATCCCCGGCCAGTTCCGCCAGTTTGACGGTTTCGTCTGCCGCCTTGACCAGCAGGAAGCCGTTCATGACACTTTCACTCTGCGTATTCTGCAGGGCGGCGCCATAGGGCTGGTGCTGCTGTTCGATCTGCCGGCGGTATTGCTGTTCTTTTTCCGGTCCGTGCATGACCCCGCGGTCCAGCCGCAGCGTATCATTCCAGTCAGCGGTATCCAGCAGCGGCAGGCGGTGTTTCCCGACGGAAATCCGGCCGGAGTAGAGCAGGATTGCCTTCAATGTCTCCAGCAGGGTCCGGGTCCGGTTCGAGCCGGCCATAGGGAATTCCTGACGCAGGAAGGATGTATCATTGCTCAGGGTGACATAGCGGTATACTGCCTGCACCAGCCACAGCTGGTCATCCGAGCACATGCCCGGTTCCTTGCCGCGGGTGGTGAAGTTATGGTAGGCATAGCCCATCGGGAAGACATTGACGATCCAGGCGGACAGCAGTTCGCGGATCAGGGCATCCTTGCCCTGGGCATGGAAGTAATACATCGAGGCGTAGAGATCCTGGATCTCCCGGAAGCCGGTTTCCCGGTACGCCTTCTGGGTCCAGGCAAACGAGCGGGATACATAGGTCTGATACAGAACCTGGAAGGGCAGGCTGCGGGACAGATAGGCATCGGTCTGCGGATCACCGGTATGGACCTGCAGGAAAGAACGGTAAGCCTGCTGTTCCGCCAGCATGGCCGCAAACACGGCCGTCAGGTTTTCCGGCCGGCGGGCAAAATCGCACAGGGCCTGCAGCTGCTGATCAAACAGCGGCCTGACGTCTTCCGGGGCACAGGACATGCCGGCATAAATGTCGATTACAGCCGGCTTATCCTGCAGGGTGAAACTCTTGGCCATGGCGAAGAACGCGGCCCCCCGGCGGGTATGCCGGCAGTCCAGCCGGGCCAGATTCTCCGGGTGTTCATAGGAACCACGGCCCAGGAAAGCGGCGGCACTGCTGCCGAATTCATCCATCATCTGTCCATCGGACACCAGCATGGCGAAGCGTTTTTCACTGTCGCAGGCTTTCGGCTTATGGTGCACGGTCATGGCGGCCGGATGACCATCCTGGCAGTACAGTTCGCTTTCCGCCACAACGTTGGCGTAGACGATGTCAGTCGTCAGGGTATTCGGGTCGGTGATGCCGAACATGCCCGTAACTGTCAGACGCAGATTCCTTGTCTTGCCGGAAAGATTCTCGATGGTAACGCGCTGCACTTCCACGGCATCCGGGAAGCCCGGCTGCTGCGGCAGGATGAAGATCAGCCGCCGGATGCGCAGACCGCATTCAGTTTCAACGGTAATTTCGGTGTGATTGACGCCATGCCGGCAGTGCGCGCTTCTGACGTTGGTGAAGGCATCGGCAGAGTAGAAGATCTGCCGGCCGTTTTCGCTCAGGTAGAACTGCCGGTTGGCCGGTTCCCCGTTGACATCCGGATTCAGTTCATAGCGGGTAGCCAGCACCTGCTTGTCCTGCCGGCCCCGGAAGGAACCGCGGCCGAAACCGTCCAGCACGCTCTTCGGGGTGGACTGCAGGGGATCATCATAGCCTTCCCGGCTGCCCAGCAGCAGGTTGACGGCGTAGTGGGTGCCGACAGCAGGGGACTGCAGGTCCAGCAGCAGCTCACCCTGATCATTCAGTTCACCCGGCGCCCGCATGAGCCGCGCCAGAAAACTCTTTACGGCTGCGGCGGTATCCGGATCCAGTTCATTTTCATGCTTTCCGTCAGACAGACAGAGCGTATTGGCATTCAGCAGATAATCCTGCTCCGGATCAGACAGATACGTCTGCAGTTCCGGCATGGCCAGCAGGTACCCGGCGGCCGGTACAGGTGCAGCCAGACCGCATACTGCAAAGACATGGCGGCGGCCGGCATACGTATATACAGCATCCCGATGCCCGCTCAGGCAGCTGCCGAAACGGGCAGCGGTCAGCTCAAGGGCTGTTTCAGCCCGGGATCGGGCAGTTTCAACTTCAAAATTCATCTTCATTTCTCCATCTCAGCCCATGATGACTTCAACACTCACTTCGGCTGCGTCACACAGCGGCACCGGGCCGGCCGGGATTTCCTGCCCGTTCAGCAGGATTCTCTTTACACCCTTTTCGACGCCATCCGGGTTTTTGACCGTGATGTGATACATGGTGTCACGGAACAGCCGGTTGACATGATATTCGCCGACAGCTGCCGGAATGCACGGATCGATCTTCAGACCGTCATAGTCCGGCACGATGCCGAGAATGCCTTCTGTCATGACCGTGAAAGTCCAGGCTGCCGTTCCGGTCAGCCAGGAATTCTTGCCCTCACCAAAGGTCGGGGCATCCTTGCCGGCTACCATCTGGCAGTAGACATACGGTTCGGTCCGGTGAATCTCGGAAATCTCCTCGAGGAAGGCCGGACAGGTCTTTTTGTACAGTTCAAAGGCTCTGGTGCCATGGCCCAGGATCGTCTCGGCAAAGATGACCCACGGGTTGTTGTGGCAGAAGATGCCGGCATTTTCCTTGTAACCCGGCGGGTAGGAAGAGATTTCACCGAGATTGAGATAGTACTTTGAATAGGCCGGGGTAAGCAGGACAATGCCGAACTTCGTATCCAGCATGTCACGCACCGAGGCCAGGGCCTTTTCGGCCTCACCGGTTTCCACGCCGATGCCGGCCATGACGCACATGCCCTGCGGTTCGATATAGATCTTGCCTTCTTCACAGGCTGCGGAGCCGATTTTCTCGCCAAAGGCATCGTAGGCCCGCAGGAACCACTCGCCATCCCAGCCCGAAGCCAGCACGGTATCGCTCATCGCCGCGGCCGCCTGACGCGCTTCGGCGGCTTCTTCCGTCAGCCCGATATGTTCGAGCAGGCTGGCGTATTCCCGGCCGTACTTGACGAACATGCCGGCAATGAATACGGATTCGGCCACCGGGCCTTCGGATGGCCCGGTCACCTGGAACGATTCACCCGGGTGGGCCGAGAAGCAGTTCAGGTTCAGGCAGTCATTCCAGTCAGCCCGTCCGATCAGCGGCAGACCGTGCGGGCCGAGATTGTTCAGGGTGTAGCGGAAACTGCGGCGCAGATGTTCAAGCAGCGGTTTCTCGCTGCCGCTGACATTGTCAAACGGCACCGGGACCTTGAGGATATCCCAGTCCCCGGTTTCCCGGATATAGGCATCCGTGCAGGCGATCAGCCAGAGCGGGTCATCGTTGAAGCCGCCGCCGATATCCGCATTTCCTTTTTTGGTCAGCGGCTGATACTGGTGGTAGGCCCCGCCGTCTTCCTTCTGGGTGGCGGCGATATCCAGGATGCGCTCCCGGGCCCGGTCCGGAATCATGTGGACAAAACCGAGCAGGTCCTGGCAGGAATCACGGAAGCCCATGCCGCGGCCGATCCCGGATTCGTAATAGGAAGCGGAACGGGACATGTTGAAGGTCACCATGCACTGATAGGCATTCCAGATATTGACCATCCGGTTGACGACCGGATTTTCCGTATTGACTTCAAAGCCGGACAGCAGGGAGGTCCAGAATTCCCCGAGCTTCGCAAAGGCTTCATCGAACTGTTCATCGGACAGATAGCGGTTCATGACTGCTTCGGCCGGTTCCTTGTTGATGATGCCCGGGGCGATGAATTTCTTTGTCTCATCGACTTCGACATAGACCAGGCCGAAGATGACGCGGAACGATTCGCCCGCTTCCAGGTGAATGTGGAAGTGGTGTGCACCGACCGGCTGCCAGCCGTGGGCGATGGAGTTGCTGCAGTGACCGTTCTGTACAGCCTGCGGGTTCTTCGGGGAACCATAGACACCCATGAAGGCATCCCGGCTCGTATCGAAGGAATCGGCCGGCCGGTTGGCATAGAAGACAGCATAATGATTTCTTCTTTCCCGGTATTCGGTCTTGTGGTAGATGGCGCTGCCTTCCACTTCGACTTCGCCGGTGGA
>JAFWEA010000200.1 GCA_017543005.1 Solobacterium sp.
AAAGGGAGACTATACAGGCATAAAGCACATTCACTTTGTCTGGAGCACGGATGAAGTGCTCTACGGGGCGAAGGAGAATTTCCTGAACAACTGCCGGAAGTACGGGGTGGAGTATACCGTGCGGGAGCGGCCGGGCATGATCCACTGCTATGCGATGCTGCCGTACTTTAAAGAGGCGAAGGAGGATTTTGCCGAAATCGTCTCACTGCTGGCGCAGTAGGGAGAAAGCCGTATGTTCTGGGATAAAGTGGCAGGTGTATATGACCTGTTCGGGAATATTTATAACGGCAAGGTCAACCGGGAAATGTGCCGGCTGACGGCAGAGAAAATCTCACCCGGGGACCGGGTGCTGGAGTGTGCCTGCGGTACGGGTATGATGACCGTGCAGATTGCCCCGCTCTGTGCTTCGGTGACCGCAACCGACTATGCCGAAGGGATGCTGAAAAAGACCCGGGAAAAATGCCGGAATCTAAACAATGTGCAGGTGATGCAGGCCGATATCACGCAGCTGCCCTTTGCGGATGATTGCTACGATGTGGTGATTGCGGCCAATGTCATCCATCTGCTGGATGACCCATATAAAGCACTGAGTGAGCTGAACCGGGTGACGAGACCCGGCGGCCTGATCATCATTCCGACCTATGTAAACAAGGAAAAAACCGGCCGGGGCAGCGAACTCTCGAAGGTGTTCGACAAAGCCGGGGTCGATTTCAAGCGGCAGTTTACCTTTGCCAATTACGGTGTCTTTCTGACTGCGGCCGGTTATGCCGTAGAAGAGATGCACCGGATCAGCGGCCGGGTGCCCTGTGCGCTGGCAGTGATCCGCAAACCGGAGTGAAGAATAAGAAAGAGGATCGGGCGATCCTCTTATTAAATATGTTCAGTCCAGCTTCACCTTCTGCAGGGCCCGGATCAGGTCGGCGGTATATTCTGCCGTGGCCTGGATCATCTGCTCGCCCCATTCCTTTGTGGCGTATTTCGGGTGATCGTTGCCGGCCCAGCCATTATCCGTCACATCCCTGGAGAAGCGGCGGACAGGAATGTCGACGCCCTTGAAGCGGATCGTGGAAAGGCTGGAGAAGGGCAGTTCGTCACTGAGCGCCTTCAGGCCGGAATCGGAGATGGCATCATAATCAATCAAGGCCGGGTCAATGGCCATCACGGCAGCCGTCTCCTCGGCCCCGCCGTGGCCGCTGTGCCAGGGGGTATTCCCGTTCCAGTCCGGGACCAGATCCCAGACCAGGGTCCACCAGTTGACCGGGACCAGGATGCAGCCTTTTTCCTCCATGTCCAGGGCAAGCCGGTCCAGCGGTGCGTTGTTGCCGCCATGGCCGTTGAGGACAACAAAGCGGCGGGCCCCATGTTTCCGCAGTCCGTCCAGAATCCGGTACATGACCTGATAGGTTACCTCCGGGCCGAGGCTGACCGTGCCCGGGAAAACAGACAGATAGTCGGTATTGCCGTATGGCACTGTCGGCGCAATCAGGACATCCGTCATGGTTTCCAATACTTCCAGGATTTTGTCCGGGATCATCCAGTCGGTTCCCAGCGGCATATGCCGCCCGTGGCATTCCGTGCTGCCCAAGGCAATCAGAACCGTATCGTGTTCCTTGAAATACGCTTCGGCCTGCGGCCAGGTCATTGTTTCAAGTTTCATTTTTTTCTCCTTCCGGCTGCTTTGTTCAGCCTGGTAGCGGTGCTTGTCTGAAGATGATAAAAGAAGATCAATTATTGATCTTCGTGCTGGTTGATCCGCAGCTGGTACTCGCCGGTGCATTCGAGCATGGAACCGTCGCTCAGTTCGATCTGTCCGTCTTTGTATTCCCGGACCCGGCCGGCAGCGTCGGTGACGCTGAGACCGGAATCGTTGACCGAAGAGATCCAGTATTTGCCGCTCTTGATGTTGCGGGGCACGGCATAGGTACCGGGCGTCAGGGTCATGGTATTTTCACTGGCCAGGTAGATCAGATTCTTCTTTTCTTTCCGGGCCATGTGCAGGATGTGGTAGAACTTGTGCCGCAGCAGAAACAGGTCGGCATTCTTTGTCTGATAAACAAATTCACTGCGCTTTTCGATGACATGCAGGGCATTGACATCCGGGCTGTCGACGACCAGGTTGGTCGGCCGGTGGACATTCAGGAAATGCTCGCTGAAGAAATAGACAGCGGCGTTGGTTTCATATAATGTGCCGTTTACTTCCACAGCATCCGGGGCAGTGCTGCTGGGCAGGTTGGTAATATCTTCTTTCTGCACGGCGGTGATTTCGGTGACGGCATTTCCGGCCGGGATCTTCTCGCTGTCCACCCGGATTGTGACGGGCTGGGAAGAGATCAGTTCTTCACCCCGGTGCAGCATCATCTTGCCATGCGGGTAATACTTGGCAATGCAGTCGTTGACGGAATGATTCTCCAGATAGCTGCGCATGATCATGTCGCGCATCTCCGGATCATGCACAACCAGCTGCTGGAACAGATCAAAGCGGACCGGCAGTCCGTAGCTTTCGATGATCCGGCGGCAGTCGCTGCAGATCAGCTGACCGTCAGGCGTCGACTGCAGACGATGAAAGAATGATCCCTTTTCATCCAGACAGAAATCACAGATTCGGCTTCTGGCCATGGCTGTTCCTCCTTCCAGCACATGATATAACCAATCGCAGGGAAATGCACGGGAAACGTCTCCAGAAGGGCACTTCCGGGCAGAGATTTGCGGATTGTCAGTCAAGTATCATCTGATTTAATATAGTGATAAAGCATAAAAATACAGATGGAGGACAAGATCATGGAGTTTACTGTCAAAGTTGCCGAATTCAGCGATCTGGCCGAAGCTGCTGCCGTTGAAGCAGCGGTCATGCCGGGACATCAGTACGTTGAAAACGCGTGGAATTACTACTGGAACACCCCGGGTGCCTTCCTTTGCGCCTATACGGAGGACAAGATGGTCGGTATTGCCCACCTGGCGGTTCTGCCGGACGGGACAGGCTGGTTTGAAGCCCTGCGCGTGCATCCGGATTATCAGAACAACGGCTGCGGCAAGGCCCTGTATGAAAAGGCCCTGGAACTGATCGATACAAAGTTCCACTGCACCGCCCTGACCATGTATACAGGTCATACAAACGTGCGCAGTGCCGGTCTGGCAGCGCGCTATGGTCTGACCAAGGTCTATGAGCACAAGGAATACAATTATACGGTGGACGGCCCGAAGGATACCCACGGCTTCGTGCACGCGGACTGGGAAGCAGCGGAGAAGGATGCCCTGCCGCTGGCGGCGGAATATGGCGATGTCATCTGCCAGACCCGCACCTGGTACCATGTCAATGCGGCCAATGTAAAGGCGCTGGCCGACAGCGGGTGCTTCTACAAGAATGCGGACGGTGACTTCGTCTTTGTCGGCACCCGGTTTGATTATCACAAGAAGCTGTTTGTCATTATGATGGGCGGCGACTACAGGAAGGGCATTGACTTTGCGGTCAACCTGGCTGCCGCCCAGGGCGTGCCGACTGTGACCTGCACATTTACGGCGGTCAATGAGAAGCTCGAGAAGGCCCTGCTGGACTATGGTTTCGAAAAAGGCGGCGAACTGATCACCAAGGAACGGGTGTTCTGAAACAGGCCGCAGAACGGATGAATACGGAGGACGTCAGAGGATGTCCTCTTTTTTTCGGTTGACACTGCAGTTAGACAATGCTAACATCACTATTAGTTTTGACTAACTGTAGGGTAATTAAAATGAGAAGATCAAAATCAATTGCGGCTGTCTGCACAGCTGCAGTGCTTCTGACAGGGTGTTCTTCTTCAGCTCCTGCCGCAACGGCAGTTCCGGAAGCAGAAGAAGCATTTGCGGAAATTACGCATGTCTATGGCACAACCGTAATTCCGTCTGAACCGCAGCGGATCGTTGCGCTGTATGACAGCAATCCTGACCCGGTTCTGGCCCTAGGCATAGCGCCGGTGGGCGTGTCCAAAACCGGATACGGCGTGGTGGATGAACACGGTCTGCCGCCCTGGACAGCCGCTGCGTTTGCGGATCTCGGGGTCGAACCAAATGTCTTTGATGATACAGACGGACTGGACTTTGAAGCGATCAATGATGCTGCGCCTGATCTGATTCTGGCACCGAATTCCGGCATGACGGAAGAGGAATACCAGCGGCTCAGTGAAATCGCTCCGACCGTGCCTTACAGGGAAACAGCCTATGCGACAACCTGGAAGGAAGAAATGGAAGTCACGGCGCAGGCCCTCGGCAGAGAAGCAGAAGGGGCAGAGATCATCGCCGAAACACAGGCTCTCATCGATGCGGAACTGGCAAAGTATCCGGCTCTGGAAGGCAAGACAGCAGCGTTCTGCTGGATTGATCCCTCAGATCTGAGCGTCATTTATATTTATCTGCCGCTGGATCCGCGGGCCGGCTTCCTGGAGGAAATCGGTCTCGAACTGCCGCAGGAACTCAAGGATATGGCGGCGGAAGGTGACTTTGCCGTCACATTGAGCAGTGAGAACATCGATATGCTCAACAGTGTTGACATCATCGTCTGCTATGGTGAAGAGAGCATTATTGAGGAACTGCAGGCCAATCCGGTCATCAACACGGTTCCGGCAGTCAGAAACGGTGCCATCGTACCGATCAGCAGCACTTCCGAACTGTATATCGGCACATATGTAACAGTCCTTTCCATCCCGGCGGTCATTGATCAGTACATCGGCATGCTGGGCGAGGCAGCCACAAAGGCAGAACAGTAAACGAGAGGGCCGGGGAAGTGATTCTCCGGCCTGTATTGATTATGAGAAAGCGGATATTGATCAGCACGGTTATACTGACGGCACTGGCTCTGGCAGCAGTGTTTCTTTCCCTGTGGTTCGGAGCCCGTGTGATTCCCTTCGGGGATGTATGGCAGGCAATTTTCCGCCCGTATCTTGATACCTATAATGCCCGGGTTGTCCATGCCCGCATCGTGCGGACAATGTTCGGTTTTCTGGCCGGGGCCGCCCTGGGGGTGTCCGGGACCGTCATGCAGTCGGTGACCCGGAACCCGGTTGCAGACCCCAGCATTCTGGGCGTCAATACCGGGGCGGCGCTGGCGGTTGTCATCGGCCTGGTATTCTTCAACATCGCCCGGCCGGAACAGTATATCTGGCTGGCTCTGGGCGGGGCAGGCCTGACGGCCGCCCTGGTGTATGGGATTGCGTCAGTCGGGGCTTCCGGCATCACGCCGATCAAGCTGGCGCTGTCCGGGGCTACGGTATCGGTGGCCCTGGGCTCGCTTCTGACAACGGTGCTCCTGCCGGATACCGATGCCATGAACTCGTACCGGTTCTGGCAGATCGGCAGTATCGGCGCGGCCACCCGGGAACACATGCTCCTGCTGCTGCCGTTTTTCATGGCCGGCATGGTGATGGCACTTCTGCTGGCAGATCATCTGAACATTGTTGCTCTGGGGGATGAAATGGCAAGCAGCCTGGGGGTAAATGTTCGCCTGGTAAGGCTGCTGGCAAGTGCAGCCGGGGTGCTGCTGTGCGGGGCGACAACTGCCCTGGCAGGCCCGATCGGGTTTGTCGGTCTGATGGTGCCGCATCTGCTGCGCATGATGACCGGTTCGGATGTGCGGGTGATGCTGCCGCTTTCAGCATTGGGCGGAGCATCTCTTCTGCTGATCGCGGATGTGCTCGGGCGTATTGCCGGCCGGCCCGGGGAAACCGAAGTCGGGGTCATCACGGCACTGCTGGGAGCACCGGTATTCATATATGTCATTCAGAAAGCGAAGGTGAGGTCACTGTGAGCAGATATATCAGCCCGGACGCGGGAAAACGCCTGCGCCGCTGGAATACTGCCGTAATTGTCATGGCCGTCCTGACGGTTCTGCTGGCCGGAGCGATGCTGTGCTGCGGCAACATGTTTTACGCACCTTCGGTTGTATTCCGGGTGCTGCGCGGGGAAATGATTTCTTCCGCTTCCTATGCAGTTCTGAGACTGCGGCTGCCGCGGATGCTGGCGGCTGTATTCTCCGGCATGGCATTCGGCATGGCGGGTTTTGTGTTTCAGACAGTGCTGCGCAATCCGTTGGCCTCGCCCGATGTCATCGGCATATCCACCAGTACCAGCGCCGCAGCCGTCTTCTGCATCTCACTGCTGGGACTTCAGGGGATAGTCGTGCCGGCAGTATCAGTGCTGACCGGGCTCATTGTCTCAATAGTAATATATCTTCTTGCGGCGAGAAACGGCTTTTCCCACGTGCGCATGATCCTGATCGGCATCGGGGTGCAGGCAATGCTCGGAGCGGTGATCTCCTGGGTGCTGAGCCGGACTTCCGAGTATGATGTTGCCAATACGATGCGCTGGATGAACGGAAGTCTGACGAATGCCCGGATGCAGGAAAGCCTGACGGTCATGGTGATTGCCCTGACCGGCTGTCTGTTTCTGCTTGTGCACCGGGAAGCGATGCGGTTGATCGAACTCGGGGATGCCTACGCGGAAACCCTCGGCGGGAATATCCGTCATCTGTATCCAAAGGTAATTGCCGCGGCAGTCCTGCTGGTTGCCTTTGCGACTGCAGCGGTCGGGCCGGTATCATCGGTTTCGTTTCTGGCCGGGCCGATTGCCTCCCGCCTCAGCGGCCGCAGCCGTTCCACTCTGATCCCGAGTGCCCTGGCCGGATCGGTTCTGGTACTGGCGGCAGATCTGATCGGGCAGTTTCTGCTGCCGGCCAGATATCCTGCCGGGGTTATTACCGGTCTGCTGGGCGGTCCGTATCTTCTGTATCTGCTGGTAACCATTAACCGGAAAGGAGAAACAGGATGAGTGAAAGCAGGGTGATTAAGGCAAGAAATCTTGCGACCGGCTATGACGGCCGGATCATCATTCCCGATATTACGATGACCATTCCTGCCGGCCGCATCAGTGTGCTGATCGGAGCAAACGGATGCGGGAAGTCGACACTGCTGAAAGCATTCTGCCGGCTGAATAAAATCTATTCCGGCACCGTGACGCTGGATGAGCGTGATATCCGTGCGTATGCGCCCAGGGAATATGCCCGCAGTGTGGGAATGCTGCCGCAGTCGCCGGCCGTGCCGGAAGGCATCAGTGTCCGGGAACTGGTAACCCGTGGCCGTTTCCCTTATCGGCAGCCGCTGAAGGGACTGGCTGATGCGGATTATCAGGCTGTCGATAATGCGATTGCAACGATGGGCATTGAAATGATTGCTGACCGGAATGTGGATGAACTCTCGGGCGGTCAGCGGCAGAGAGTGTGGATTGCGCTTTCCCTGGCCCAGGAAACAGATATTCTGTTTCTTGATGAACCGACGACATTTCTGGATATTTCATATCAGATCGAGATCCTTGAACTTCTGGTCCGGCTCAACCGGGACAAGAAGACTACAATTGTCATGGTGCTGCATGATATCAACCTGGCAGCCCGCTATGCCGATTATCTTTTTGCGATGAAGCAGGGCCGGCTGATCCGGGAAGGACGGCCGAAGGAGATAATTGACGAAGATCTGATCCGGGAAGTCTACGGAATGGAGAGCAGGATTATCACTGATCCGGTATACGGGACGCCGAACGTCATTCCGGTCGGCAATCCCGGTCTGCTCAGACAATAGAAACAGGAGAAACAAATATGTATCATATTGAAAAGAATACCGTACAGGAAACACTGATTATCCCGCTGTTCGGGCGGCTGGTCTGCGCCGAACATTTTCCGGAACTGCTGGCTGATCCGGCAGCGGAGAAGATCTGCGCGCAGTTGGACTATGACTTTGCGGCGAAGCGGAAGGTGATGGAATCCGCGCCCGGGCTCTTCGGGGCCCTGGAGGTGGCCCAGCGCCATTATGACCTCATCTGGGAAATCAATGACTATCTGCAGAAACATCCGAAAGCAGCCGTGGTGAATCTTGGCTGCGGACTGGATGATACCTTCCGCAAGGTCGATAACGGCCAGTGCCTGGGCTACAATATCGACTTCCCGGATGTCATCGCGATCCGCAATG
>JAFWEA010000201.1 GCA_017543005.1 Solobacterium sp.
CAGATTCTGCGGTTCATCGAAGCGGGTGTGCTGAGCCCGGGTGACCGTCTGCCGTCTGTCCGCCAGCTGGCGCAGGACAACGGCATCAATCCGAATACAGTGGCCAAGGCATATGCGGAACTGGAGAAGAGCGGCTATGTGTACAACATGCCGAAGAAGGGCGTCTATGTGGCGGAGATCGATGTCGCTGCCGGACATGAAAAGCAGATCCGCAGTGTGCTGGAACCGCTGCTGGCCGGCGGTATCGCAAAGCAGGAGATCCTCGAGGTGCTTGAGGAGCTCTGCAGAGAGGAGGAAACATGCTGAAAATCAGTCATTTGTATAAGAGTTTCAAGGATAAGGAAGTCCTGAAGGATCTGAACCTTGAAGTGCAGGAGGGGTCCATCTTCGGTCTGGTCGGCATCAACGGGGCAGGCAAGTCCACGCTGCTGCGGCTGATCGCCGGTGTCTACCGGGCCGATGGCGGCACCATCACCCTGAATGACCGGGATACGTACGCGGACGCCTCTGTGCGCGGCCGGATCGCTTTTGTCTCGGATGAGCAGTACTATCCGCTGGGCAGCACGATCGATTCGCTGAAACTGCTGTACGCCTCCATGTATGACTTCGATGAGGAAGCGTACCGGAAGTATCTCGATATGTTTGAACTGGATCCGAAGATGAGCGTGCCGAACCTTTCCAAGGGCATGAAGCGGCGGGTGTCGCTGCTGTTTGCGCTGTCCATCCGGCCGGATCTGATCCTGCTGGACGAGGCCTATGACGGTCTGGAGCCGCTGGCCCGTCTGCGGTTCAAGAAGGCCCTGACGGATCTGATTGAAGACGAACATGTATCGGTGATCATCTCCAGCCACAACCTGAAGGAACTGGAAGATATCTGCGATACCTACGGCATCCTGGAAGACGGCCGGATCATCAGTTACGGCGATCTGCTGCAGTCCAAGGAACGCATCAACAAGTACCAGGCGGCCTTCCGGGAAGAACTGCCGGAAGATGCCTTTAAGGATCTTGACGTGCTGCACTGTGAAAAGCAGGGCCGGGTCTACAACCTGGTCATCCGCGGCCCGCAGGAAGAAGTGACCGAGGCACTGAACAGGCTGAACCCGGTGATCCTGGATGTCCTGCAGGTCAACTTTGAAGAACTGTTCATTTATGAACTGGAAAGCAGAGGAACAAGATATGAATAAGAAGTATTTCGGTTATCTGCTGAAAAACAGAAAAATCGCGCTGGTCTTCTTCTTCGCGATCTACCTGGGACTGTCGTTTGCCCCGTTTATCGATGCCGGCAACGGCAACATCAATGAAGGTACTGCCGCAACCGCATTTGCCATCGCTATGACCCTCAGCATCGTGATGAGTTTCGTGCTGCCGGTGCTGCAGCTTGCCTTTGTGCATAACCGCCGCAGCGTGGACATGTATTTTGCCCTGCCGGTCAGCCGGAAGGAAATGCTGATCACCAATCTGGTCTTCATGTTCTGCGTCCTGTTCGGCTTCTACCTGGTCACGACAACGCTGATCTGGGGTATCTTCGGCCATGCCTATGTCAGGAGTCTCAACTTTGCACTGATTCTTCTGTGCGGGGCTCTGTTTATCCTGGAGATGCTGGTCATCAACAGTTTCCTGTATCTGACTGCCAACAATTCCTTTGACGGCATTGTCATGCTGGGGGCTTATACGTGTCTTGCCGTTCTGGCGCATGGTGTGTTCAGCAGCTGCCTGACCAGCATCGTTGCCGGTTACACCATGGATGCCTTCCGTTCGGGCCTGGGCGCCTGGCTGTCCCCGCTCTATATGAACAGCCGGGTCTTCAGTGAAGTGATCTCGGCGGTTGAGCTCAGAAGGCTGCCATCCCTGCCGGTGAGGTATATGGCTGCTTCTGCGATCTATGCGCTGCTGGCAGCGTGGGGTCTGAAGAAGAACTTCATCGAGCGCCGGGCCGAGCGGGCCGAACAGGTATCGGACGGACTGTTTTCCTACCCGTTCATCATCAACTGCTACTGCCTCGGGATTCTGGCCATCCTCGGGTTTGAATCGGTCAGGGACGGATCCATCCGCTACAATCTGATCTTCTATATCCTGCTGCTGTTCATCTACATCGTGGCGACCTTTGTCTACCGCCGCAAGATCCGCCTGGAACCGAAGTATCTCGCCGCGTTTGCGGGCGGGATGATCCTGACCCTGGGCCTGGCCTATGCCGGCTGGACAACCAGAGGCTTCGGCATTGCCGACCGGCATGAACTGCCGGAAGGAAAATACATTGTCTTCGATTATAACGCCAGAGTCGAAAGGGATGACCTGGGTATTCTGCAGGCGGCAGAAAGCGACTGGAATGAGGGCGTCGATATCAGTTTCCAGCTTGATATCCCGGCTGACCGGCTGGACGAATATGCTCCGGCAGTGGCCATGATGGAAGAGCTGCGCAGCCAGTCCATTGATGATTATTATCAGCGCACGGAATTCAATGGCTATGCCAGCATGCTGTCAGTCTACGGCAAGAACAGCCGGGAGAACTGGCAGGAAACCCAGAGATACTACTACTATCTGCACGATCACCTGCTGAGCGAGGAACAGCTGAAAGAACTGGCGCCTTATGTCACCATCAACATTTACGACGATGAGTATATGGAACCGTTCACTCTGCAGGAATATCTGGAAAGAAGGGAGAAGTAAATATGACAGTACAGCTGAATGAACACGATAAATCCGTGAAAACCAACGGCCGGACCGCCTATCTGACCCCGAAGGAATGGGGCATCATGAAATTCCTTAAAAACAACCCGGATACGGTCTTTACCGCCGAGGAAATCTATGCCAATGTATGGCAGTCGGAACCGTTTGACTGCAGCGGCATCATTGCCGTACACCTGCGCCATATCCGTGAGAAAATCGAGGCGGATCCCTCGCATCCCAGCCTGATCAAATCCCTGTGGGGACGCGGTTACCGCTACTGTCCCAATCACTGAAACAGAAGCCCGGAAACGGGCTTTTCATTCGGAAACCGCATTGACACGGCTGATCCGGGACGGAGATAATAAAGATACCAAAGGATATCAGGAGGAAGAAAAATGACAACAATCTATCATAATTACATCGACGTTGACCGCGGCGACTGCAGCACTGTCATTTTCGGCAAGAATGCTTCCGTGACCGGCAAGGTCATCATGGCGCATAACGAGGATGATACCGATGTCTATGTGCAGACCCATCTGGTTCCCCGCAAGGAACACAAGGAAGGGGAAATGGTCGTCTTTGAGGACGGCAAGGCCATCATCCCGCAGGTTCCTGTGACCAATGCCTACCTCTGGTCGGAAATCAAATGCAAGGGCGGCATTTCCTTTGCGGACTGCTTCCTGAATGAACACGGTGTGGCCGTGGCTTCCAATTCCTGCAAACCCTGCAAGGATATCTATGACATCAAGACGGATAACCGGGAAAACTACGGGCTTGGCTATGCCATGCGGACACTGATCGCCGAGCGGGCCACCAGTGCCAGACACGGTGTGGAAGTGGCCATGGAGCTGGTCGAGAAGTACGGTTATGTTTCCAGCCGTTCCTACCATATTGCCGACAAGGATGAAGCCTGGGTCGTCTCCATTCCGAAGGGCTTCAACTGCGTAGCCAGAAGAATCGGTGATGATGAAATCTACTTCATCCCGAACCATTTCACCATCCATGAGATTGACTTCAATGATCCGGATAACTTCCGCTATACAAAGAACCTGGTTCCTTACGCAATCGAACATGGCTGGTACAAGCCGGCCAAAGACGGCGACTGGAGTGACTTTGACTTCGCGGCTGCCTATCAGGACGGACCGGACAAGGAAGGCTGTGTCAGAAGATCGAAGGGTGCCTGGAAGATCCTGACCGGCAACGATCTGCCGGATAAGGACAACCGCATCTTCTCCATGAAAGCCACCAGAAAGTACAGCCGTGATGATGCCAAGGCAGTGCTGAGATCGCACTTTGAAGGCACTGATGACGATACGACATACGGCGGCACGGCCAACCCGCACAAGGGCTTCAACACAGCCTGCCCGCTGTGCAACAACATGACTGTGGAAAGCACGATCTTCGAGTTTGACGAGGATATCAACCTGACCAAGATGTTCCGCGCCATGCCGAAACCGTGTCTGAATCCGTATACACCGTGGTTCGGCGTCGCTCTGCAGGAAGTGCCGCAGGGCTATGAGCATCAGGATGTGCGGACAGCCAAGCTGGCGCATTTCGATGTCGGCGCGGGCGAGATGAAGTTTGATCCGTCCAAGGCCTGGTGGGCATTCAAGAACGTACAGTACTTCACGGATCTCAACTATGCCTTTGCCCATGGCCCGATTGCCGCTTCCATCAAGGAAGTCGAAGCTGCCTGGGACAAGGAACTGCCGGGGGTTGAAGCAGCCTATAAGAAGATTGCCGAAACCGATCCGGAGGCCGCAAAGAAGTATCTGAGTGACTACACCTGCGTACAGGCCCGCAAGGCAGTTGACTGGGCCTGGGATATGGTTGATACGCTGGCCTACAAGCGGATCCACGACGATCTTTACGACTGAACTGCAAAGGAGAACAGAAAAAATGATCTACATCAATCAGAAAAAGTATCCCGATA
>JAFWEA010000202.1 GCA_017543005.1 Solobacterium sp.
ATAACAGTTTCTTCATTTTATCCCTCAAAACAACAGCCTAATCGTAGCAGGTATCCCCCGGTGCCGCAAGAATCATGCCAGCCGGCGGATGATCGTGCAGATCAGTTCAACTGCCTTCTCCATCTGCCCGACCACGAGATATTCATACCGCCCGTGCGCATTGCCGCCGCCGGTGCCGAGGTTCGGGCAAGGCAGGCCGCGGTATGTCAGCTGGGCGCCGTCGGTCCCGCCCCGGACGATTTCAAATTCCGGTTCCAGACCGATCTCCCGGATGGCAGAAAGGGCCAGTTCCGAGATTTCCGGATGATCCTTCAGAATGTTGTGCATATTCTGATAGCTGTTGGTGATGGTCAGTTCCACGGTGTTTTCGCCATAGATCTTCCGGATATATTCCGCACAGTTCTGCAGGATCTCTTTCTCATGTTCCAGCTTGGCTGTGTCATGATCCCGCAGGATGTACTCCAGAACCGCCTCTTCGGTATTGCCGCTCATCTTGGTCAGGTGGATGAAGCCTTCATGACCGGAGGTGTGCTCCGGCCGCATCCACTGCGGCATCATGCCGGCAAATTCCACCGCCAGCCCGGCCGCGTTGATCATCCGGTCCTTGGCAGAACCCGGATGAATCGAGAAGCCATGGAAGACCACCTTCGCTGCCGCCGCATTGAAGGTCTCGTCGGCGTACATGTGAATGGCCCCGCCGTCCATGGTGAACGCGAAGTCCGCCCCGAACTGTTCCAGGTCAAAGCACTTTGTCCCTTCCCCGATCTCTTCATCCGGGGTAAAGGCAACCGCAATGCGGCCGTGTTTGATTTCCGGATGATCAAGCAGATACTGCAGGGCTTCCATAATAGCCGTGATGCCGGCCTTGTCGTCCGCTCCCAGCAGGGTGCTGCCGTCCGTGACCACCAGGGTTTCCCCGGCATACTGCTTCATGACCGGGAAGCCTTCCACCTTTGTCACAATACCCGGGGCCAGTTCGATATCCTGACCGTCATAATTTTCAATGACCCGCGGCTTGACGCCGGTTCCGCTGAAATCCGGGGCCGTGTCCATATGGGCAATAAAGCCAACCACCGGCACAGCCTTGTCCGTATTGGCCGGCAGATGACCGTAGATATAGCAGGTATCGGTCAGGGTGGCATCTTCAATGCCCATTTCCTGCAGTTCTTTGACCAGCATCCGGGCCAGATCAAACTGCTTCATTGTCGACGGGGTGGTGCCGGAATACGGATCCGACTGGGTATCAATTTCCGCATAGCGGATAAAACGTTCCAGAGCGCTCATAATATCCTCCTGAATTACGGCATTATTATATCACCGGCAGACAAAAAGAAAGAATCCGCAGCCTTATGCAGATTCTTTCATTGTGACAGTTAATTTGTTTTTTGTTTTTTTATGCAGGGCACACGGCTTTCTGTCTTATGCCATGGCCCTGCGGGAATGAATACCTGGTCTTCTCATCGCGGGCCCTCCTCTATTCCCCGGGACTGTTATGTTCCGGTTTTTTTCCTCACTTACAATATAACAGGCACAAAGCTGCATGTAAGCCCTTACAAATATCTTTTTTTCTGGTATATTTAAAAGTGGGGGATTATCAAAACCGGATCACATCTGTGATCCGGTTTGTTGTTTTCAGTCGCCGTCTTCGTCGTCCAGCCGGCCCAGTTCACGGGCATGGCGGCGGCGGTCAAGCGCGGTCAGATACTTTTTGCGGATGCGGATATCCGTCGGGGTGATTTCAACGAGTTCATCATCATTGATGAATTCGATCGCCTCTTCCAGCGACAGGATGCGCGGCGGTACCAGCTTCATCGCTTCATCGTTGCCGGTGGAGCGGACCGCTGTCATTTTCTTGTTCTTGATCGGGTTGACTGCCATATCCCGGTTCTTGGAAGCCATGCCGATAATCATGCCTTCATAGACCGGGGTCTGGGCGCCGATAAACAGGGAGCCGCGTTCCTGGATGTTCCACAGGGCATAGGTCATGGCCCCGCCGGTTTCGGTGGAAATCAGGGCTCCGTTTTCCCGCTGCGGGATGTCACCCTTCCACGGTTCATAGCCGCTGAGCCGCTGCACCATGGTGCCTTCGCCATGGGTCATATTGATGAAATCGGAACGGAAACCGATCAGGCCGCGGGTCGGGACCATGTAGGTAATCCGGGTATAGGTACCGGCATCTTCCATATTGTTGAGCATGCCCTTGCGCATGTTCAGGGCGGAGATGACCGAGCCGGAGTATTCATTCGGAACGTCGATGACCACTTCCTCCACCGGTTCACAGGTCACGCCGTCAATCTTCTTCAGAATGACTTCCGGACGGGAAACGGCAACTTCATAGCCTTCCCGGCGCATCTGTTCCAGCAGGATCGTCAAGTGCAGCTCACCGCGGCCGCTGACCTTGAAGGTATCGGTGGAATCTGTTTCCTCCACCCGCAGACCGACATTGACTTCCAGTTCCCTGGCCAGCCGCTCCCGGATATTTCTGGAAGTGACATACTTGCCTGTCTGACCGGCAAACGGGGAATCGTTGACCATGAAGTTCATGGACAGGGTCGGCTCTTCGATGCTGATCATGGGCATCGGATTCGGATGGTCCACCGGGCACAGGGTATCGCCGATATTGATATCCGGAATGCCGGAAATCATGCAGATTTCACCGCACTGGATCTCCGGAACCGCAATCCGGCTGAGGCCCTTGTAGACAAAGACCTGGTTGGTCTTGCCCTTGCTGTCACGGCCCGACGCGTTGCAGATTTCGTACTGGGTCGCTTCCTTCAGCGTACCGGAATAGATTCTGCCGATGCCCAGACGGCCAATGTAGTCGTCATAGGCCAGGGCGCTGACCTGCATCTGCAGCGGTTCTTCCATCAGGTTCGGATAGGCCTGGGTATGAGCGAGAATGGTCTCAAACAGCGGCACGATATCCTCATTGGTGTCATCCGGATTGTAGCGGACTACACCCTGTCTCGCTGTGCCGTAGAGAATCGGGAAGTCCAGCTGGTCATCGGTCGCATCCAGTTCCAGGAACAGTTCATATACTTCATCGATGACTTCGTCAGCCCGGGCATCCGGTTTGTCCATCTTGTTGATCAGAAGAATCGGCCGCAGTCCGCACTGCAGAGACTTCTGCAGAACGAAACGGGTCTGCGGCATCGGACCTTCGGAAGAGTCCACCAGCAGGATAACCGTGTCAACCGTCTTGATAATCCGCTCGACTTCACTGGAAAAATCGGCGTGACCAGGGGTGTCCACGATATTGATTTTGTAATCCTTATAGGTAACGGAACAGTTCTTGGAATAAATGGTAATTCCTCTTTCCCGTTCCAGATCGTTGCTGTCCATGATGCAGTCAACCACTTTTTCATTGTCCTTGAAAACGTGGCTCTGCTTGAGAAACGCGTCAACCAGCGTGGATTTGCCGGCATCAACGTGGGCAATGACAGCGATATTGATAATCTTCTGATAGTCCATTGTCAACCCTCCCGAAACGTTCCTTATTATATGATTTAAGAATCCAAACTGCAACCAAAATCATTCGGAACGGTGCCGGCGCCGCAGCCGGACACTCAGCAGCATCACCAGCAGGACAAGCAGGACAGCCAGCGGCACACCCCAGGCAGCCGCCAGTTCATAGCCGAAGGTCCACAGTTTCCCGCTGCGGGTCACCGCAAACGAGGACGTGGCATAGAAGCGCTCTTCCGCCATGAGCTGATCAAAGGCATAGACCTGCGCACGGCCCAGGTACTGCCCGGCCGACAGCGGCGCATCAGCCGTTTTGCCGGTATCGCTGACAATATGCGTATCATTCAGCGGCAGGTCCATGACCAGCGTATGCCGGTGGTTCAGATCAAGCTGCCCGTTAACGGTATTGCGGACCCGCAGGGTTGTGAAGAGATCCCCTTTCTGCCAGAGGGTCTGCCGGCCCCAGGTATCACGAATGTAATTGAAGATCGTGGCCGCGTCGTCGATGGAAGCCGGATAGTGCGGTTCCACATAACCGTGGCAGTTGACCAGGATGAGGTCCATGCCGTTGATCACCGCCTCGGAAGCCAGCGTATACTGGCCCTCGATGGTATAGCCGCTCTTGCCGCCGATGAAGCCGGGAATCTCAAAGTTCTCATAGGGCGGATCTTCCTGGTTGACATACATGAGCACGGCATTGCGCATCTTCAGCCCTTCCGGATAGTTCTCTGTCGGTACGGCCGTATATTCATAGGTTGTGATGATTTTGCGGAACTGTTCATTCTGCAGGCAGTAATCCAGCAGCCGGGCCATATCCCGGCAGGTGGAATAATGATTGTCATCATGCAGGCCGGTCGTGTTGACAAAGTGCGTATCATGCATGCCCAGTTCGGCTGCCTTGGCATTCATGAGGTCCACCAGGCCCTCTTCACTGCCGGTCAGATAATAGCCCAGGGCCCGCGAGCACTCCGCCCCGCTGGGCAGGATATCCCCGTACACCAGGTCCAGCAGCGTCGGCTCATCCCCGACCCAGAACCCGGCCCGGTTGGCCCCGGCCTCCTTCAGTCCGGCCACCACCTCTTCCGTAAACAGGAAGGTATCATTCAGATCATCAATGTTCTCCAGCGCGACAATGCCGGTCATCATCTTGGTCAGACTGGCCGGATAGATACGCTCTTCGGACCCCTGATCCCAGAGCACCTGCCCGTTCTCCCGGTCAACCAGATAAACATAGTCGCAGAGCACCTGCGGCTTCTGTTCCGCCGTCAGTTCCTGCAGCTGCTCTTCTGTCTCGTTCCGGCAGCCGGAGAGTACCAGCGCCCCCGCCAGCATGGCCATGATCATCCATCTTTTCTTCATACGCAAATTATAGCGGTTTTTCTAGACGAAAACGAATCTCACGGTTATAATAAATGAGCACGCGCCAGTGGTGGAATCGGCAGACACGTACGCTTGAGGGGCGTATGGGGTGACCCGTGCAGGTTCAAGTCCTGTCTGGCGCACCATTTACCTGAACAGACTGATCATCATGATCAGTTTTTTTGTATTCCTGCATGCCGTTTTTGCGGCAGTCAGCCGCAAAACATAATAAAATAAAAGAAGGAATTCATTTCTGTTTCAAGGAGACAATTTCTCATGATAAAAGATCTTTATAAAGAAGGTTACACCCAGAACCGGGAACTCTCCTGGCTCCGTTTTGACGAACGCTGCCTGGCCGAAGCGACTGATCCGGGTGTCCCGCTGCTCGAGCGGCTGAAGTTCGTGTCGATTTTCTCGTCCAATCTCGATGAATTCTTCTCAGTCCGGGTCGGTGCCCTGATCGGCATGAAAGCCCTCAAGGAAGACAAGATCGACAACAAGAGCGGCCTCAGCAGTGCCCGGCAGCTCAAGAAAATCTTTGCGGCCACGGCCAAGCTCTGCCGCAAGCGGGATGAAATCTATAAAGATCTGAAGAAGGAAATGCGCCGCGAAGGCCTCATCGAACTCAGTTATGACGAGTGCACCAGGGAAGAAAAAGACTGGCTGAAGAAGTACTTCCTGACCACGGTGCAGCCGATCCTGGGCGCCCAGATCATCGATGCCCGGCATCCGCTGCCCCAGCTGCAGTCCGGCATTGTCTATGCGGCAGCCCTGATGGATTATCGGGACAGCACCGTCCTGGCCCTGACCCCGGTTCCGGCTTTCCTGAACCCGTTTGTCCGTCTGCCGGGCAAGAAGACTGTCCGGTTCATCCATATGGAAGATGTTGTCAGTGCCCATATGGAATCCCTGTTCCGGGGCGCCCGCATCCTGGAACGCTTCAAGTTCACCATCTGCCGCAATGCGGCTGTCGATATCGGCAGCGAGCTGGCGGATCTGGAAGACTACCGGGTACGAATGATGCAGATGCTGAAAAAGCGGAAGCACATGGACCTGGTCAAGATCGAAGCCTCCCGCCGGCCCAGCCTGCAGGCCCGCCGCTACTTTGAGCGCAGCAACAAATCCATCGACTGCACGACCATCGTCACGGATCTGCCGCTGAACCGGCGCGGGTTCTTCAGCATGGACTCCCTGATCGATGATCCGGCGCAGAAAGAACGGCTGCTCTACCCGCCCTATGTGCCCAAGCTCAGCCCGGCCTTCCGCTATAAGAAGCCGCTGTTTGCCCAGGTGCAGAAGAAGGATGTCCTGCTTTCCTATCCGTACGAATCCATGGATCCTTTCCTGCAGCTGGTCAGGGAAGCCGCTTCCGATCCGGCAGTCGTATCCATCCGCATCACGATTTACCGCCTGGCCAAACGGGCCCGGCTGGTGGACTATCTCTGCCTGGCCGCGGAAAACGGCAAGGAAGTGACCGTGCTGATCGAACTGAAGGCCCGCTTTGACGAGCAGAACAATATTGACTATTCCGAGAAACTGATGGAATCCGGCTGTAATGTCATGTACGGCTTTGAGGACTACAAGGTCCATGCCAAGATGTGCCTGATCAGCCGGCGCAGCGGCACTGCCCTCCAGCATGCCGTCCTGATCGCCACCGGCAACTTCAACGAGAATACCGCCAGACAGTATACGGATCTGGCCTATATCACCGCCAACCCGGTAATTATCAATGACGCGCTGGCCTTCTTCCGCAACATGATGACCGGTGTGCTGGATGGCCGCTACCGGCGGCTGCTGGTCGCCCCGGTTTCCCTGAAACAGACCGTTCTGGACCTGATCCGCCGGGAAACAGCCAAGGGGCCCAAAGGCTTCATCATGGTCAAACTGAACGCGGTCACCGACGAAGAAATCATCTGTGCCCTCAAGGAAGCCAGCTGTGTCGGTGTCCAGATACAGATGATCATCCGCGGCATCAGCTGTATCCTGCCGGAAGTCAAGGGGAAGACGGAGAACATCCATATCCGTTCGATTGTCGGCCGTTACCTGGAGCACAGCCGGATCTACGTCTTCGGCAGGGGCCGCAGCGAGAAGATGTATATTTCCTCCGCCGACTTAATGACCCGCAACACCGAGCGCCGGGTGGAGGTCGCCGTCCCGATCCTGGACAAGGACATTCAGGCCAGTCTCCATGATTACCTGGATCTCTGCCTGCGCGACAACGTCAAGGCCCGCCGGATGTCTTCGGACGGCCGTTACCGCCGCATCAAGGAAACCGGCGAACCGCTCTCGGCCCAGGATGAACTGATGCGCCTGACCCCGGGTTCCAAAGAGGTCATCCAGATCAGCGGCACGGTGCAGTCCGCCCACAAAGGTGTCGTCTTTACGACCAAGTACGAAAAACCGAAAAAGAAAGCGAAGAAAAAACCCGCTGACAGCGGGTCCGGGAAGAAGGACTAGTCCTTCTTCTCTTTTTTGTTTTTCTTATCTTTCTTTTCTTTTTTGTCTTTCTTCTTTTTCTTTTCTTCTTCCGGCGGCAGCTCGGCAAGGATTTCTTCCTTCAGCTTGGCAAAGACTTCCAGCCGTTCCTTCGTGACTTCCGGATACTGCGGATCCATTTCCTTCAGCGTATCCAGAATGATTTCACTGACCACGTAGCGCATGTACCACTTGTGATCAGCCGGTACGACGTACCATGGCGCATGCTCGGTCGCCGTTTCGTTGATGCAGTCTTCAAAGGCCTCCTGATAGGCATCCCAGTATTTTCTCTCGTTCCAGTCGGACTCCGAGAACTTCCAGTTCTTGGCCGGTTCTTCGATCCGGGACAGGAAACGTCTGGCCTGTTCATCCTTGGAGACATTCAGGAAGATCTTCACCACCCGGACATTGTTATGCCAGAGGTAGGTCTCCCAGTTGCGGATGTCTTCATAGCGGTGTTCGATGACTTTGTCGAGATCGATGCGGCCGGCATTGGCCTGGGTCCGGTACAGTTCCCTGACCTTGCCGATCAGCACGTCTTCATAGTGGGAACGGTTGAAGATGGCAATTTCACCCTTGGCCGGCACCATCTGCTCAATCCGCCAGAGGAAGTCATGGGCCAGTTCCGTGGAAGACGGTGACTTGAAGGCGGCCTCATGTACGCCATGCGGGCTCAGGCACTGCAGTACGGCCCTGATTGTCCCATCCTTGCCGGCGGCGTCCATGGCCTGGAACAGGAAGATAACGCCTTCCTTCTTATCGGCATAGAGCTTATTCTGCAGCTCATCAATCAGAATATTGTTCTCCGCCAGGCGCTTCTCGGCTTCTTCCCGGTCCTTGCACAGTGTTTTGTCATTGGTGGAAGACTTGGCAATGTTGAACTTCTTACTGCCGTCATATCTGTAGTGCTTGAACATATTTCCTCACCCCTTCGCTGCTTTCATTATAAAGCCTGCCATGGCGGCAGGCATATGTGTTTTCCGGCAATTATTCCGGCAGAGCTATGGTCTCCCGGATCATCTGCCGGTCTTCGGCCAGTTTGATCCGGGTCTGGACAATATGGCCATCCAGTGACTTCTGCAGGGCCTCATACTCCTCTTCATTCATGCGGGCCAGCACCAGCAGCTGCTTCAGCCGGCTTGTTCCGGCAATCTGTTTCATCTCCTCTTCCGTATGCGTCTTGTAATCTTCGGCATACAGATCATACCGGTGCCAGATCTGCACCAGTTCCGGATAAGCGGCGTATTCCTCCGTTACCGGGCGTTTCTCTGTCAATCTGATTTCAGGCATTCTCTTTTCCTCCTTTACCTGTATGAGCCATAAAGAAGGCAAAAGAAAACGCGCCATCGTGCAAGCATTAGCACCTTGCGAATGCAGGTTGCTGCAGGGTCATCGAGCTTGTCTCTCGCCTGTCTCTCTATGGTGATTTCATCATAACCCCGGAGCGGTTCACTTTTTTGTACAGCCGCAAAAAAAAGAGATGTTTTTCACATCTCTTGGGATTTACTCGATTTCCAGGTCCTGTGATTCTTCCACCTTTGACGGCAGGGTCATCGGGGTGCCGCAGCGCGGGCAGACCGACTTTTCCTTGTTGGCCAGATAGCCGCAGGCAGAACATGTGCACTCCGGCAGGATCCGGTAACCGCGTACATATCTTTTATCGATGAGAATCTTGTGTGTCCAGTATCCGTTTTCCATCTTCTTGTTCATTGCCTCTTCCATTATTCTTTCTCCTTTGCCCTTTTCCCGGGGAATTCAGATTTCCAGCAGCCAGCCTTCCGGGGCCGGCAGACGGCCCAGCTGGATCCCGGTCAGTGTCTCATACAGCCGGCGGGTCCAGGGACCCATTTCCTCCATGCCGGAGGGGAACAGAATGTCTTTCCCATGATCATGGATGCAGCCGACCGGGGAAATGACGGCGGCCGTTCCGCAGAGACCGCACTCCGCAAATTCCGGTACTTCGCTGAAGAGCACTTCCCGCTCTTCCGCCTTCATGCCGCAGTACTTCTCGGCCACGGTCATCAGTGACCGCCGGGTAATCGACGGCAGGATGCAGTCCGACTTCGGGGTGACCAGCGTGCCGTCCTTCGTGATGAAGATGAAGTTCGCCCCGCCGGTTTCCTCGACCTTGGTCCGGGTCGCCGGATCCAGGTACATATTCTCGGCAAAGCCTTCTTCATGCGCCACCGTGATCGGATACAGGCTCATCGCGTAGTTCAGCCCGGCCTTGATATTGCCGGTGCCGTGCGGCGCTGCCCGGTCATAATCGGATACCCGGATGGTGATCGGCTTGATGCCGCCCTTAAAGTAAGCACCGACCGGCGTGCAGAACATGCGGAATTCAAATTCCTGCGCCGGCTTGACGCCCATGACGCTGTTCGTCCCGATCATAAACGGTCTGATATACAGGGATGCCCCGGTGCCGTACGGCGGCACATAGTCCGCATTGGCCTGCACCAGCATCCGCACCGCTTCCAGGAATTTCTCTTCCGGGAACACCGGCATGACCAGCCGCTCGCAGCTGGAACGCATGCGGGCCGCGTTGAGATCCGGCCGGAAACAGACGATTCTGCCGTCGACTGTCCGGTATGCCTTGAGCCCTTCAAAGCAGGTCTGCGCATACTGGAAGACGCAGGCACATTCATTCAGGGTGATGGTTGCGTCTGTCTCCAGTCCGCCTTCTTCCCACTGGCCGTTCCGATATCTGCATACATATCTGTAATCGGTCTGAATATAACCGAAGCCGAGTTCTTTCCAGTCAATTTCCTGTTTCATATGCAAATCTCCTGATGCAATTTCATCATATCTGATGATTTTTATTATATACACTATTTTCTAAAAAGAAGAAGCCTGTGACTTCTTCTTATTCAGTCATGAGGACCTCTTCCGGCACCGTATAACCGTCAGCGGTCAGTTCTGCCGCATAGACGGCACAGTTGCCGATATACTTCGACCAGTAACTGCCGGCCGAAGCGGGCGTCAGGTATTCCAGCGCCCCCTTCATGGCAATCGCATGCGTTGAGATCAGGATATTGCCGCTCACTCCCGCCGTTTTCAGCTCTTCCAGAAAGACTCCCAGGCGGGCGGTCACATCCGCCAGGGCTTCCATGCCTGCCGGGGCCGGCTGATGGACGAAGTCGCTGAAGAACCGCCGGATTTCCGGATCGGGATCCTTCAGGCTCATGCCTTCATACGGCCCATAGTCCATCTCGATCAGCCGCTCGTCCGTGATGATCTCACAGCCGGCGGCCAGTCTCGCCGTTTCCACCGCCCGGACCAGCGGGCTGGCGTACGCCCGCTCAAAACTGATGCCGTGTTCACGGAACCAGCGGCCGGCCGCTGCCGCCTGATCGATGCCGTTTGCATTCAGCGGCACATCGACCCGGCCCTGCAGGACACCCTGCCGGTTGCGGGCGGTTTCCCCGTGGCGGATGATATAGATTTTCACGCCAGCAGCGCTTCCATGGCAGCGTGGTAACGCGC
>JAFWEA010000203.1 GCA_017543005.1 Solobacterium sp.
CTGGAACATGCCCGGTGACAGTAAGGGCAAGACGGAGATGATGACGGTCACCAACCGGCAGATGATCAACGGGGCAGCGGTGCTGTTCTATCCGGGGGTGCTGGATATGCTGGGCCGGACGCTGGGCGATTACTACGTCATCCCGTCCAGCATCCACGAAGTGCTGGCCATTCCGGACGGGCAGGCGGATTTCCAGGGTCTGTCCGATCTGGTAAAGCATGTCAATTCGGTAGCGGTCAGCCCGGAAGAAAAACTGTCGGATCATCTTTATCACTATGACTGTGCAGCTGAGCAGTTTGAGACCGCGGAAGCGTACCGCCGGCGCTGCGGGCTGGACAGCGGGGAAGAGGAGTTGAAAGTATGAAGGAAAGAATCAGGAAAATCATGACGGTTCTGCTGGCCGGAATCCTGTTATGTACAGGCACATACCTGCCGGCAAATGCCGAGGAAGAAGAAGTGACGGAAACGGCTGAGCCGGCAGAAGAAACAGCGGAAGCTGCAGAGGAAAGTCAGCCGGAGAGCACTCCGGAACTGACAGAAGAAATGATTGAGGAAGAGGACCAGGAACCGGAGGAAGGTGATGCCCCGGAGGAAACACAAACGGAAGAGGTCGAACCGGAGCCGGAAGAAACACTGGAGGCTGAAGAGATCCCGGAAGAAACAGAACCGGAACAGAGTCTGAGTCTGTACCGGGCCGGGACAGCTGCGGATATGGCCGCGGCAGTGGCCGTGCTGGCTGACAGCAGTGATACCAGGGTGATCCTTTACGGAACGGAAGAAGTGCCGGAGGGGCTCAGTGTGGAAGGACAGGCGGTTGTTTATGACGATACCGTCATCATTTCCCTGGCGCAGCCGGAAGCGGTGGAAGAAACCCTGGCGGCCGCCGGGGAAGCCGGCAGCGCCGCGGTGCGGGATATCCGCCTGAGCGTCTGTGAGGAGGAATCATTTCCGCCTGCGGACGGGGTGCTGCAGGATGCGCAGGAAGGTCTGGCCATGCACGAAACAGAAGGCGGCCGGCTGGTGGCGCTGATCGATACCGGGGTCAATGACCTGGCTGCGGTATCGGTCAATCTGACGGATGATCCGGACGGTGACCGGCACGGTCACGGGACCAGGATGGCGGAAATCATTCTTTCCGCATCCGGCGGCCGGGCCGCAATCCTTTCCATCAAGGCTTTTAATGATGACGGCACCGCCTCCCTGGCCAATGTGTATGCGGCAGTGAAATACGCCATGGAAGCTCATGCCGATATCATCAACATTTCGGCTTCGGTGCCGGACTCGGAAAATACGGCCCCGCTGAAGGCCCTGCTGCAGGAAGCCGTGGCCCAGGGTATTACCGTCGTGGCGGCAGCCGGCAATGCGGCTCAGGATGCGGGCGGATTCTTCCCGGCAAACGTACCGGGCGTACTGACAGCCGGGGCCAGGACGGAAACATCCAATTACGGCGCCTGTGTCGATTATTACCTCAGTGCCGCATCCACTTCCGAAGCCGCGGCGAAGCTGTCCGGTTTTGCGGCGGCAGGCAAGGTGGAAGGCAATCCCGAAGTATTCGATATCAGGGCGCAGGAGGAAGGAGAGTATGTGCCGCATCTGCCGGTGGCGGATCCGGACGATCCGTTCCGGCTTTATGTCAATGATGACTGCTATACTGCGCCGGGATGCGTTGTGACAAAAGAGCGCTCCGGCATGTACAACGGCCATTACATCACCTTTTTCCACGCCGCCAATGCAAGCTTTCTCTGTTATGAGGAAAACGTGCCGATTCTTGACGGGGCATCGTATGTGATTGACTCGTGGGACGTCAATCCGGAAGACGCACTGCTGGCTGCCTATGCCTATGAAGGCGGGGCGTTTGTGGATGCGCAGCTGGCTGTTTGGGGTGTCAACCGCGCCGAAACACTGAACCGTGCCTATGAGTGGGCAGCCGGAAAGGCGGGCGGCTCGGTGTCGTACCGGCCACAGATGGCCGGCCCGTCGGTTTATGTCCCGGGAGAGACACTGACGTTTACGGATCAGGGCGGCCGGCTGAGTGATTATCAGTACCGGGTGGCTGCCGTGGAAACGACCGGCGGCGACGATCTTCATCCCGAGGACGTGGCTGTTTCGCTGTCCGGCAATACCCTGCAGGTAACGGTCAGTGACGAGGCGGCGGAGATGCCGGAGAAGATCCGGATCCGGCTGAAAAGCTCAAAGCCGGATGTGGCCCCGCGTTCCAACTGCAGCGGCGGTATTGCCCATTCGCCGGGCTCCCAGACACTTCTGTTCTGCGGCCGGGTGGATGTGACCCCGGGAGAGACGTATGCCGAAGCGGAAATCGTGATCCGCCTGGGGGTGCATGGCCAGGCAGAACTGCAGAAGATCGACGAGGAACGCGGCGATTCGCCGGCTCAGGGCGATGCTTCGCTGGCCGGGGCAGTCTTCGCGGTGATCAACCGCCGGAACGGCCGGATCGCCGGGAAAATGACGACCGATGAAACCGGACATGCGGAGAGCGGTCTGCTGAAGTGGGGCGATTATGAAGTCCGGGAAGAATCGGCGCCGGCCGGCTATTTCCTGAACCGGGAATGGCAGGCGTCATTTGACCTGCGGACGGACGGTAAGAGGTTCAAACTGGGATCAGTGCCGGAAAAGGTATTCCGGGGCGGCCTTGAAATCAACAAGCTGGATGCGGACCGCTTCCGGGCCGGGCAGGACCCGGCCGGGCGGCCCCAGGGTGACGGCACGCTGAAAGAGGCCGAGTTCACTGTCTGGAACATTTCCGCCCATGACATCTGTTTCAATGACCAGTGGATTCCGGCCGGCCAGGGTGCCGCTGACGAAAACCTTGTCCTGAAGCTGATCACAGATGAAAACGGCCATGCCGCAACGGAAGAGCAGGCCCTGCCATATGGAACTTATCTGATCAGGGAAACGAAGGCCCCGACGGGATATCTGCTGAATGAAGATTGGCAGGCAGTGATCCGGGTGCGGGAAGACGGGCATGTATACGATGCCGGCCGGGATAATACCGACGCAGCCGGACAGATGCGGGACGAAATCATCCGCGGCGGGGTCCGCTTCCAGAAAACAGATGCGGAACGGCAGCTGCCGCAGGCCCAGGGTGATGCTTCGCTGGCCGGGGCGGAAATATCCGTCTTCAATCTCTCGGAGAATGATGTGCTGGCGGCCGGTTCCTGGATCGATCCCGGGCAGGGTGCCCCGACGGGCGGACCCGGGGTGGATCTGCTTCATGGTGAAAAAGATCCGCGTTCGTATGCCGGCATGGAAAAAGTGCTGACCCTGACAACAGATGAAACCGGACAGACCGGCACGGAAAGCCGCTGTCTGCCCTATGGCACCTATGTCGCCGTTGAGACAAAGCCTTCCAAGGGCTACCTGCTCAATACAGAATGGCAGGCTGTCTTCACCATCCGTGAGGATAACCTCATGGTTGACCTGACCGGTGCGGAACCGGGGCCCGAAGAAATCGGAAATCACCAGCTGGCCGAGCAGGTCATCCGCGGTGATGTGCGGGTTGTCAAGGAAGACCTGGAACTGGCGGGACTGGCCGGTTCTGTCAATCCGTCGCAGGCCATCGGGGGAAAGCGGCACCAGGCCCTGCGGGCCGGTCATCTGAACGGCATTGAATTCACCATCACGAACGAATCGGTGCTTTCCGTGCTGGCGGATTCCGGAACGCTGACGGAGTATCAGCCGGGCGAGTTCGTCTGTGTCATTGCGACACATTATGATGAAGAGCTGGGAAAGTATGTCGCCGAAACGGAAGGAAAGGCACTGCCGTACGGCACCTATACCATTCAGGAAACGAAGACAAACAATGCCTATCTGCTGACGGACGGAAGCCGGCGGACCTTTGAAATCGAGCGGGATGGTGAAATTGTCGGGACCGATGTCCTGACGCATCAGAAACAGCAGGCCGGGACGCCGATGCATTTTCAGGATCAGATCCGGCGCGGCGAGTTCTCCTTTGTCAAAACCATTGGCTACACCACTGACCGGATCCGGACGCTGTGGGTACTGGAAAATGCGGCTACCGGGGAACGGCACGTGCTGCTTACGGACATCAACGGCGAGTATCATTCCGACGATGTGCCGCATTCCGTTGCCGTTAACGCAAATGACGGTCTGCTGAACAGTCTGGACAGTTATGAAACGAAAGTGGATCTGACGGGCAGCCTCCGGGAAAAGACCATTCAGGAGGAGTACGGTCTCTGGTTCGGACTGGCGGAAGACGGGGCCCTGGCAACTGTGGATGACAGCCTCGGCAGTCTGCCGTACGGACAGTACATTCTCCATGAAGTCCGTACGGATCTGAATGAAGGCCTGGAACTGCAGCAGTTCAAGTTCAACATTGTCAAAGACGGAAGAACAGTGGATCTCGGCACCATTACCGATTACGGGATCACCCTGTCCACCACGGCCCGGGATGAACTCAGCCAGACCCGGATGGCCATTGCCGGGGCACAGATGAAACTGACTGACCAGATCCGTTATCACGGCGTTTCCGATTACGGTACATACCGCCTGAAAACAACTCTGGTCTACGCGGACAGCGGTGAAACAGCCACCGATGACCAGGGCCGGGAACTGGTCAGGGAAACCGCAGTGGAACTGAAGAAACTGTCCGGGACGCTGGAAGTGGAAATGAACTTTGACGGCGCACATCTGGCCGGCCGGGACGTGGTCTTCTTTGAAGAACTGTTCAACGCAGAAGGCGAACGGGTTTCCCGGCATATGGATCTTGATGATACCAACCAGACCATCCGCATTCCGGGGATTCAAACCGTTCTGAAAAACACAACTCCGGCCAAAACGGCCGATGACAAGGTAATCCTGACAGACACTGTCACGTATTCGGGGCTGATGCCGGGCCTCGCCTATGTCATGAGCGGTACGCTGATGGACAGAGAAACAGGAGAGCCGCTGCCCGGGGCTGAGCCGGTGACAGTGGAATTTACCCCGGCAGTTGATTCCGGCTCAGTCGATGTAATCTTCAGTCTTGAACGGCAGACCCTGGATGGTCATCCGGTGATCGTTGCCTTTGAAAGCTGCCTGCTGGAAGACAAGGAGGTGGCAGTCCACCGGGACCTGGATGATGCCCAGCAGACCGTGGAATTCCGCGAGCCGTCCCTGCATACGACGGCAGTTGATGCCGCCGACGGTGATCATACACTGTATCCGGCTGCCGATGCCCGGATCACTGACCGGGTGAAATACGGAAATCTGGAAATCGGAAAGACGTATGTCCTGAAAGGGACCCTGCATGTCAGAGGCGAAGACGGGCAGGATCTTGGCCCGCTGGAGAACACCGGCGGTCAGCTGTATGAAGCCGTGACGGAGTTCTGTCCCGAACAGGCTTCCGGCATGATAGATGTACAGTTTGAAATTGACGCATCCGGTCTTCTAAACCGGGAACTGGTGGTCTTTGAAGAACTGTCGGCGGATGGCCGGCCGGTTGCCGCCCATGCGGATATCAGCGACGCAGGCCAGACCGTGCGCGTGAAGGACAGTCCGGAAATCCGGACGCTGGCCGGTCTAGGCGGTGCCCGGGAAAAGATGGCAGTCTGCGGCGGTACAGTAACTGTCTTTGATGAAGTCTGCTATACGGATCTGAAACCGGGCAGCACCTACAGACTCAAAGGCACCCTCCATGTTCGGGACAACGGCTCTGATGCAGGGGTCCTCAGCCAGGATGACAAGCCTGTACAGGCCGAGACCGAATTCGTCCCGGCTGCAAGAACCGGCACGGTCACGCTGGAGTTTGCCGTCAATACCGATCTGTTTGAGAACGACACGGAACTGGTGGCATTCGAGGAACTCTATGCCGCAGATGAACTGATCACTTCTCACTGTGACATCAGTGATTCCGGCCAGACCGTCACCCTGACGGTCCCGGGAAAGACCCCGGAACCGGAAGAACCGGAGATCAGTACGACGGCATACGGGGCAGCAGATGGCTTTGACAATGTCGGACCGGACGAGGATGTGGTCATCAATGACATCATCCGCTTCAGGAATCTGCAGCCGGGCCGGACATATGAAGTCCGCGGGGTTCTGCATCAGAAATATCCGGACGGTCATGATATGGGCGAGCTTCGGGTCAACGGCATGGCGGTGACGGCGGTGCGGACATTTGTCCCGAGTAAACCGGACGGGGCAACGGAAGTGACATTCCGGTTTGATGCCCGGGAACTGAACGGCTATACCGTGGTGGCGTATGAAACGCTGATGCAGGAAGGAAAAGTCATCTGTCGTCACGCGGACATCAACAATGCGGATCAGTCCATCCTGATCAGCCGGAGCCCGCGGGATGTCCGCCGGCGGGTGCGCTGGATTCATACCGGCACCGGACAGGGGGTCATGCTGGCCGCAGCCGGCGGACTGCTGGCCGGGATCCTGCTGGTGATCCTGCTGCGGCGCAGGATGAAACTCTCGGGAAAGAAGGTGAAATCGTGAAAAAGATGATGCTGGCACTGATACCGGCAATTGCGGCGGGGATCATCCCGGTGCAGGCCCAGGATCCGCTGACCTATGTGGATGAGAACGGGGAAACCGTCACTTACGGGGAAGAACAGGACTGGGTCAGAACCATTCACTATGTTTTTCCCGAGTGCCCGCGGCGCAACCACGATCTGGAACAGTACACCCGTGGCAGCGAAGTCTGGATCAAGCCGGCCGACGGTCCGGCGGAGTATCACATCGGCAATAACGGGGAATGCGGCTGGGATGCGGTGATGACCCCGGTTGAGGCCGGCTTCACAGCCGATATTGAAGTGGTTCCCGAAGCGGATCTCTATGCGGATCCCGGTCAGGCGCAGAAAGCGGAGATCACCGTAACCTATGTCAGCCGCCAGCCGGAAGAAACCCCGGCCGCGATCACCCCGGAACCTGAGCCGGAAGAGACAGTGCCGAGTGCTGTGCCCGAACTTGTTCCGGCGGAACCGGAAGAAGAACAGGAAACAACGCATCTGCCGGCGGCGGCAGCGGGTATCCTAATCCTGCCGCTGCTCTGGAAACAGTTCAGAAAACATGCGGGAAAGCATACTGTATGATGTGCTGATCGTCCTGACTGCCGGTATCCTCGGTGTCTGTGCCGTCGCTGTGCGGCCGGCCCTGGGGACGCCGGCAAGTCCGGGGGAAGTGAAAGGGCGCAGGCTGATCCGGGATGAGGCGGAAACGGACGGTGCCGCTGACATGTGGCAGCTGCTGCATGCGGAAAACAGCGATTTCATTGCCTGGCTGGATTTTGATTCCGGCCTGGTTTCCCTGCCGGTGGTGCAGGGGAAGGACAATGAAGTCTATCTGACCCGGAATTTTGACGGCAGTTCCGGCCCGCAGGGCACGGTCTTCCGCCATTGCGCCGCATCGTCAGACAGTCTGAACCAGGTTCTTTACGGCCATACCGTCTATTACGATGAAAAGGCAAAATTCTCGCCGCTGACCGTGCTGACCACGGCTGAGGGCCTGCAGGAAAACAGCCGGCTGCGGATGCTGTTTGAAACGGAAGAGCGTACGTATGATGTCTGTCTGGCTGTTTATGTGACGCCTGACGAACTGGAAGAATACGGGTATGACGATCCGGAACTGTCAGGAGAGAAGAAAAGCTGCTGGCTGGCCTGGGCCGAAGCCCATAAAACCGCCGGCAGTGCCCGGGCCATCGCAGCCGCTGACCCGCTTTTGACTCTGGAAACCTGCCGCCGCTATGACGAAGACACCCACCTGGTGGTGATCTGCCGGGAAAGCGGCAGGAAATCAATCCGTTAGCATGGCGTAAAACAGGGTACAGTCAAAAGAAGAAAAGGATATTCTGCCGATTATGCAGATATCCTTTTTGAATTCTGGTTATTGAATGGTAAAATGTTACGGTAATACTGAAAGGGGTAAACCTCTTATGAGCGCGAAAACAATCATTGAACGCTTTCACCAGGGAGATACCATCAGAGCCTATCAGCTTTTCGGGGCTCACCGCCATGGCGATAACTGTACATTTACCGTATATGCACCGGGCGCTGCAGCAGTCAGCGTTATCGGTTCCTTTAATGACTGGGATCACACTGCCCATCCGATGGTGATGTCAGAAAACGGCATCTGGGAGGTGACGATTCCCGGGGTCCGGGAGTGGGATTCCTACAAGCTTCACATTACCGACCAGTCCGGCCGCAGTTTTGACAAAGCCGATCCGTATGCTGCCTACAGCGAGACCAGGCCTTCATCCGCATCCAAGGTTGTCGATCTTGACCGGATTACCTGGACAGATGAGAAATGGATGAGCAGCCGGACCCGGAATTATGACCGTCCGGTAAGCATTTATGAAGTCTATGCCGGCGGCTGGCAGAAGGATGACAAGGGCAACTGCACCTATGACCAGCTGCGGGAGAAACTGATTCCGTATGTGATCGAGCACGGCTTTACGCATATTGAACTGATGCCGCTGAACGAGCATCCGTTTGACGGTTCCTGGGGCTACCAGGTCAGCGGCTATTATTCCCTGACCAGCCGGTATGGCAATCCGGAAGAGTTTGCGGCCTTTGTCAATGCCTGCCACGAAGCGGGCATCGGGGTCATCATGGACGTTGTACCGGTGCACTTCGTCAAGGATGATTTCGGCCTGCGGGAGTTCGACGGCACGCCGCTGTATGAATATCCGCACAAAAATGACGCCGAATCCGAATGGGGAACACTCAATTTTGACCTGGGCCGGGATGAAGTCCGTTCCTTCCTGATGAGTTCGGTCGCTTTCTGGCTGGAGACCTATCATATCGACGGGATCCGGATCGATGCGGTTTCCAATCTGATCTACTGGGGCGGCAACCGGGACCGGGGTGTAAACGGCGGTTCCTTGGAATTCGTCAAGCGTCTGAATTATCACATTCATGAAGCCTATCCGGATGTCATGATGATTGCCGAGGACAGCTCGGACTTTCCGCATGTCACTTCGGATGTTGACATCGGTCTGGGCTTTGACTATAAGTGGGATCTGGGCTGGATGCACGATACGCTGAAGTACTATGAAACCGACCCGATCTACAGATACTACGATCACAATAAGCTGACCTTCTCGATGATGTACTTCTACAGCGAGCGGTTTATCCTGCCGTTCAGCCATGACGAGAACGTGCATGGCAAGAAGACGGTCATCGACCGGATGTGGGGCACATATGAGCAGAAGTTCGCGCAGGTGCGGAATCTGTATGCCTATATGTTTGCCCATCCCGGCAAGAAGCTGAATTTCATGGGCAATGAGATTGCCACATTCCGTGAATTCGATGAAGCCAAGGAACTGGACTGGTTCCTGCTCAAGTATCCGGTGCACGATGCGTTCCTGCGGTACTTTACCGATCTGAACCAGATCTATCTGCACCACCCGTGCCTGTCGAAGTATGATTATGCCGGCGACCGCGGCTTCCGCTGGATCGATGCCGACAACGCGACCCAGTCCATCTATTCGTTCTTCCGCGAGGATGAGAAGGAAATACTGGTCTGCATCCTGAATATGACCGGTGCTTCGTATGAAGACTTTGTCCTGCCTGCTCCGGCTGCCGGGAAGTATGTGGAAGTTCTGAATTCCGAAAAGGATATCTACGGCGGCTGCAATATGTGCAACTTCAAGCCGCTGAAGACAAAGGAAGTCAAAATTGCCCTGCCGCCGGAGCCTGAAGAGAAGGCGGCGGAAGAAACTGCCGCGGGCAAAACAGCGAAGAAGAAGCGGGCAAAGAAAGAAAAATACAGAGTTGAACATCAGCTGACGGTACGGCTGGCGCCGTTTGGGGCCGTCTGGCTGGTCATGGAGAAATAAGGGGGTTTATCTGCATGTTTGAAAGCAAAGAAAAGTTCATTGAAGAGTACAAGGAAAGGGTCGCCCAGACGTTCGGCACATCGCTGGAACGTACACATCCGGCTGACCGCTTTCTGGTCCTCAGTGATATGGTCCGCGATCACGCGAGTGTCAACTGGCGTGACACGAACGCCAAGGCCCGCAGCAAGCAGGGAAAGACAGTATTCTACTTTTCGATGGAGTTCCTGCTGGGCCGCAGCCTGAAGAACAACCTGAAGAATCTCGGTATCTTTGACATGGTCCGGGAAGGCTTTGAAGATCTGGGCCTTTCCCTGGATGATGTGCTGGAAACCGAATCGGACGCAGGTCTGGGCAACGGCGGTCTGGGCCGGCTGGCAGCCTGCTTCATGGATTCGGCCGCGACATTGAACTATCCGGTGCACGGCGACTGCCTGCGCTATCAGTACGGCATGTTCCGGCAGAAGATCAACGAAGCCGGCGAACAGATTGAAATACCTGACATGTGGCTGCGCATCGGCAACCCGTGGGAAATCCGCAAGGTCAAGAACACGGTTGAAGTGCGCTACTGGGGTCATGTCAACGTAACCGGCGACGTGAACGGCGACCTGCATTTTGACCATGTCGGTGCGACGGTTGTCCGGGCAGTCCCGTATGATATGCCGATGATCGGCGCGAACACAAAAATGACCAACACGCTGCGGCTGTGGTCGGCTGAACCGGCGGACGAAGTGCCGGCCGGCATGGACTACCGTGATTATCTTTCCAAGGTCAGCGAGATCTGCCGCAACGTCTATCCGGATGATTCCACGGAAGACGGCCGGTTCCTGCGCCTGAAGCAGCAGTATTTCCTGGTGGCGGCCGGTATCCAGACCATCGTCAGGGAACATCTGGAAAACAATCCGTCCCTAGACAACCTGGCCGACAAGGTGTGCATACAGCTGAATGATACGCACCCGGTCCTGGCGATTCCGGAACTGATGCGGGTACTGATGGATGAGCATGGCTACAAGTGGCAGGCGGCCTTTGAGATCACCCGCAATGTCATGGCCTATACCAACCATACGATCATGGTGGAAGCGCTGGAAGCCTGGCCGGTCAGCTATGTGCAGAGACTTCTGCCGCGTATCTATATGATTATCGAAGAACTCGACCGGCAGGCAGTCACTTACATTCAGAACCGCTTTCCGGGCGACTACGGCCTGGTGCAGCGGACCAGAATCATTGACAACAATGCCATCCAGATGGCGCGGATTGCCATCCATGACGGGTTCAGCGTCAACGGTGTTGCTGGGATCCATACCGAAATCCTGAAGAACGATCTGTTCAAGGACTTCTATTATCTGTATCCGTGGAAGTTCTCCAACAAGACCAACGGCATTACCCCGCGCAGATGGTGCCTGTATGCCAATCCGGAACTGGAAGCGCTGCTGGACAGGACCATCGGCAAGGAATACCGGAACAATTTTGACAAGATTGCGGATCTGGAGGCTTATGTCGATGATCCGCAGCTGCAGCATGACTTCCTGGTGGTGAAGCATCAGCGCAAGGAGATCATGGCGGATTACATCCGCAAGACGACCGGAATCGAAGTCAAGTCCGAAGCTATCTTTGATACCCAGGCCAAGCGTCTGCATGCCTACAAGCGACAGCTGCTCAACATCCTGCATGTCATCTACCTGTATCAGCGGGCCAAGGATGATCCGAACTTCCGCATCTATCCGCGGGTGTTCCTGTTTGCGGCCAAGGCGGCTCCGGCCTATGTATTTGCCAAGAAAGTCATCAAGCTCATCAATAACGTGGCCCAGGTCATCAACAACGATCCGATGGTCAACGGCATGATGAAGGTTGTCTTCCTGCCTGACTACCGGGTCAGCATGTCCGAACTGCTGGTCACGGCAACCGATGTCAGTGAACAGATTTCCATGGCCGGCAAGGAAGCCAGCGGCACCGGCAATATGAAGTTCATGATGAACGGAGCCATTACCCTCGGCACCCTGGACGGGGCCAATGTGGAAATCGACCAGCTGGTCGGCCGGGAAAACGATGTCATCTTCGGCAAGACCGTGGATCAGATTGCGTCCTTCCGGGACGGCTACCGGGCCTGGGACTTCTGCATGGGTGACAGACGCCTGATGAAGGCTGTCAACAGCCTGGTTGACGGCACCTGGAGCAGAAAGGTCGATGACTTCCGGCTGATTTACGATGAACTGCTGGGCCGGAATGACGAATATCTGGTGCTGGCGGATTTCGACGCCTATGTCAGTGCCCAGGAAGAAATCGAACGGCGTTACCGGGAACGGAACAACTGGGCAAGAAGCTGCCTGATCAACATTGCCAGATCGGCATACTTCTCCAGTGACCGGACAATCAGCCAGTATGCAAAAGACATCTGGCATGTTGAGCCGCTGGAGTTCTAGGAGGAAGCATGGAACAGGTCAGAGCCTGGCTGGATGACCGCCGGACTGTCCGGGTAACCATTTCCCGGCAGTTCTATGACGGCAGCTGCGACCGCTTCTATATCGAAAGCGGCAGTACCACGGTTGCCTGTGTCATTGAAGAGCGGCTAGAACTGCTCGACGGTATTTCCTATACCCTCTGGACGGAAAAAGAACTCCTGCCGTCGGATGAACTCATTCTCTGGGAAGAACACGGCTGCAGTGTGCCTGTCTGCACACGCTTTATCACCCGGACTTCCTGGTTTGAAGAAACATACTCTTACAATGGTCCCCTGGGGGCGGAATACGACCGCCAGGCGACCATTTTCCGCGTGTGGGCGCCGACTGCCCTGGAAGTGCAGCTGATCCTTCTGGAAGAAGGCCAGCGCTGCCAGTACCCGATGACCCGCACCGACTGCGGGGTGTACGAGCTGCGCCTGCCGGGAAACTGGAAAAATACGCTTTACAAATACTTTATCCGGCACAACGGCACCTGCACGGAGACGATTGACCCGTACGGCCTCAGCAGCAATGCCAACGGCCGCTGGAGCGCGGTCATTGACCCGCATGATGTCGTCCTGTCCCCGAGCCGGGAAGCCCTGCCGGAAATGGCTTCACCGTGTGACGCGGTCATTTACGAATGCAATGTCCGGGACCTGACGAGCCGGGAAACCTCCGGCACGGAAGTGCACGGCAAGTTTATTTCGCTGATGGCGGAAGGAACCTCGTACAATGGCTGGTCCACCGGGCTGTCCTACCTGCAGGAACTGGGCATCACGCATGTGCAGTTTCAGCCGGTGCTGGACTTTGTCACGGTGGATGAAAAGCACCCGTACCGGGGCTACAACTGGGGCTATGACCCGCTGCAGTTCTTTGCCCTGGAAGGTTCCTATTCCACGGCGCCGGATACCCCGGTGCAGCGCATGAAGGAATTTGCCGTCCTGGTGCGCACCCTGCATGATCACGGGATCCGGGTGATTGTCGATGTCGTGTTCAACCATGTCTATGACATGGAATGCAGCGCCCTGGAACAGTGTGTGCCGTATTACTATTTCCGCTACGCCGGGGACACCCGCTCCAACGGCTCGTTCTGCGGCAACGACCTCGATTCCGGCCGGTTCATGGTCAGAAAGCTGATCATTGACGCGGTCTGCTCGCTGGTGGATCTTTATGATGTGGACGGTTTCCGCTTCGATCTGATGGGCATCCTCGATGTCGGGACGATGAACCGGATTGAACTGGAAGTGCATGCCCGCAAGCCGGACGCCCTGATCTACGGGGAAGGCTGGGATATGCCGACCGCGCTGGCCCGGGAAGAAAAGGCCATCATTGCCAATGAAAACATGATGCCCGGGATCGGGACATTCAACGACCTGTTCCGGGATATCGTCAAGGGCGGCACAACCGATGACCGGCAGGGGGAGGCGGGCTTCCTCAGCGGCAGTCCGGCGGATTATGCCGGCTTCCAGAGTGCCATGGCCGGCATGGCCAATCCGGCCCTTGCCCACAGCCGCTATCTTTCACCGGCCCAGAGCATCAACGGTCCGGAAACCCATGACAACGCCACGCTGTTTGACAAGCTGGCCATTGTCTGCCGGCACGAAAACGAGATGTTCCGGGTAGCCCGGCAGAAACTGATTCTCTGTGCAACGCTGTTTGCCCAGGGCATTCCGTTCCTGCACGCCGGGGTGGAATTCTGCGGCACGAAGCACGGCAATACAAACTCGTACCGGGCCGGAGATATCATCAACGGCATGGACTGGTCCCGCCGCGGGCATTACAGTGATGTCGTCGATTATGTCAAGGCAGCCATTTCCCTGCGGAAGGAACTGCCAGAGCTTAGGCTCTATAAGCCGGAGGATGTCAGCGGCATCTGGGCAGATGTGCAGAACGGGCTCAATATCACCGGCATCCGCGGCATCAGAATCATCTTCAATCCGAAAACAGAAACAGAAGAATATCATTTTTCCGGCCGGGGCACCGTACTGTTCGATGAACACGGCCGCTGTGAGAGACCTGTGCAGGACTGGCTGGTCGCCGCTCCGGTCAGTGTCATTGTGATGCGGATGGAATAACTATGAACAAAACAGGAAGAAAAACCCTGCTGGTAACCGGGCTCGTGCTCTGCGGGCTTCTTTCTGCCTGCGCCCGTCCGAAAGAACCGGAACAGGTGCAGGAAACCGCGTCGGCAGAACCGGAGCCGACCCCGAAGATCCGCCGCTTCAGCACCGAGGAAGCCCGGCTGGAAACCGGCCGGCTGGCGGAGCTGATCCAGGCAAAAGACTGGCAGGGCCTGCGGGACGCCTGCCGGGTATCGCCGGATGCGCTGATCAATCAGCTGGAAGGGCTGTCCCTGGCCGGGGAAACGGTCACTCTGTATGCGTTCCATGATGAGGAACGAATGGCCGGCTATGCGGACTTCGGCAGCCGGATCCGGGTGGTTTTCCACTATGACAATGAATTTTATGTCACTTCCTTCATGACCGAACCGGTGCCGATCGAACCGGTGCCGGGGCGGGATGCCGAATGGACAGAACAGCTGGTCATGATCGGCAACGAACCGATGGTTTACGGGCTGCTGACGGTGCCGGCTGACAAGACCGATGCGCCGGTAGCCGTACTCCTGCCGGAAAACCTGGATGCGGATATCCGCTCCTCCGGCAATGATGCCTGGTTCCGTGAGGAACTGGCTCATGAGCTGGCTGAGCGCGGGGTGGCGGTGCTGCGCTGGGAAATGCGCCGGCATGCGGATTCCGCCGTGCTGATGAATGATCCGGCCATGTCGCTGGACCGGGCCGTGCTCAACGATCTGGCCTATGCCGTGCACAACCTTGAAAACATGCCGGTGGACCCGACCGATATCACGCTGATCGGCATCGGTGAAAGTGCCGTGCTGGCCGCCTCGGCTGTATACAATCATTTTGAAATTACCGGCGGCCTGGTGCTGATGGCCCTGCCGCAGGAAACAGGTGTATCCTACTTTGCCAAGCAGGCCGGTCTGCCGGAAGAAGATCTGGAAGAGCTGAAGCAGATGCTGGCCGATGACGAAGTGCCGGAGATGTGGAACGGCTGGCCTGCCGCAGCCTGGAAACAGTGGCATGACGTGGATCAGAACCGTTATATGAAATATGTCAAGGCCCCGGTGCTGGTGCTGCATGGTGAGCAGTCCGGCGGGGAAGAAGCCTGGACATACTGGCAGAAAGAGCTGAAGAACCGCTCCCGGACCATCCTGCAGTCCTATGAGGATCTGGATGATCATCTGCGGGATGAAGACGGGAAGCTGGATGAAGATGCCTTGGATGACCTTGCGTACTGGATCCGCATCGGCGCCCTGCCGGAAAGGAAAAAGTCATGAAACAGAACGAATGGACCCCCTGGCTGAAGAACGAATTCGCGCAGCCTTACTTCCGTGATCTCGCCGCTTTTGTTCATGAAGAATATGAAAAAGGCACTGTTTATCCGCCGAAAGTGCAGGTATTCAGTGCTTTTGAGAATGTCGATTACCCGGACATCCGGGTCGTGATTTTAGGCCAGGATCCGTATCATCAGCCCCACCAGGCCCACGGCATGTGCTTCTCGGTCAATCCCGGTGTGCCGGTGCCGCCGAGTCTGCGCAATATCTTTCAGGAGCTGCACGATGATGTCGGTTTCCGCATTCCGGACAACGGCTATCTGATGCCCTGGGCACATCAGGGTGTCTTTCTGCTCAACACGGTCATGACCGTACGGCAGTCCCAGCCGCTCTCCCATGCCAACAAGGGCTGGGAAACATTTACCGACCACGCGATCAGCCATATCAATGAAATGGACACGCCGGTTGTCTTTCTGCTCTGGGGCCGCAATGCCAGACAGAAACAGGGGCTGATCGATGCATCGAAGCACCTGGTGCTGACGGCGGCCCATCCTTCGCCGCTGTCGGCCTACAACGGTTTCTTCGGCTGCCGGCATTTTTCAAAGGCAAACCGGTTTCTGACGGAACACGGCCGCGGGGCAGTTGACTGGCAGCTGCCGGACCAGGATGTTTACCGACGCCGCTGAGGCCCTGCAGTGGGTCATGGGACGCCGCAGCCGGAATCATACCGTGGCTTATTTTGCGGAAGCCATGGCCGCTGCCGGCAGTCCTCAGGAAGCGTTCCGCACCGTGCATGTGACCGGCACAAACGGCAAGGGCAGCACCTGTTATTATCTGAATCATATCCTGCAGTCAGCCGGCCTGAAAACCGGCCTGTTTACCTCGCCGCACCTGGTGACTCATTATGACCGGATGCGGATCAACGATGCCTGTATTGAACCGGAAGTGTTCATGAACCTGCTGAACCGGCATCTGGATCTGATCGAACAGTATGATCTTGGCATGTTTGAGATTGATGTGCTGCTGGCCTGTACCTGGTTTAAAGAGGAACAGGCGGACATAGCCGTCATTGAGGCAGGGCTTGGCGGCAAGGGCAGTCCGACCAATATCATGAAGCAGCCGGCCCTGGAAATCATCACCACGGTCGGCTATGACCATATGGAACGGCTGGGCAATACGCTGGAAGCGATCGCGGAGGAAAAATCCGGCATCATCATGCCGGGCTCGACAATCCTGACCGGCAATCTGCTGGCCGGACCGCTGGCGGTGGTGCGGGATGCTGCGGCTGCCGCAAAGGCGGTGCATGAGCCGTATGAACCGTATACGGACCTGGGCCCGGGCCGGTTTTCGTGGCGCCATACAGAATATGAGCTTTCGACGCTGGCGGAATACCAGAAAGCCAATGCGTCATTGGCATTGCAGGCAGCGGCGCTGCTGGGCATTGACCCGTCTTCGGACATGGTCCGGGAAGCCGTCCGGACAACCCTGTGGGCCGGCCGGTTTGAAACGGCCTGCCGAAAACCGCTGGTGGTGCTCGACGGGGCACACAATACCGAAGGGATCGGGGCGCTTTGTGCTTCTCTGAAGAATCTGCCGCGGCCGCTGGTCATCGTATACAGTGCCCTGAAGGACAAACAGGGCCTGGCCATGGCGGATATGCTGATGGAACATGCCGATGAATTCATCGTGACCGAGTTTTCCATGTATCGGGCCGATACGGCGGAACATCTGGCCGAACATGGCGGGCTGGTCATCAGTGACTGGCACGAAGCCATC
>JAFWEA010000204.1 GCA_017543005.1 Solobacterium sp.
TTCGGCCTTTTTCAGAGTGTCATTCAGCAGGCTTCTGACAACGATGGCAGCGGCTACGGCGCCGGCTGTCGCGAGGGACGCAATAATTGTTTTACGTAACATGGCTATGATCCTCACTTCCTATTGAATTTTATCATGATTATTCCGAAAAAAGTATAGCCTGTATCAGTCCGCAACCACAGCCGCAAACAGTTCCGGATCTGCGGCCTTTTCAATCAGGGCCAGCAGGTCATTCAGACCCATGCGCTTTGTCACAAACGCGTCTGCCCCGGCATTTTCCGCCCTGACTGCGGCGAAGACTTCCGGTCTGGCCGTCCGGATATAGAAGCACTTTTCAACCCCGGAGTTGTCCACTTCGGCAGCGCTCGCTTCATAGGCAGTCACTTCTTCACCCTTGGCAATGGTGAGCATATCCTGCACCATGGCATGGCCGGTCGGCAGGCTGCCGGCGCCCTGGCCGATATAGGTGCTCGGGCCCAGGGTGGTGCTGACGGCTTCCACGCCGTTGAAATTCTTCCCGATGCGGGCCATGACATCAGAATCATGCAGGAACTGCGGCATGACATACAGGCTCAGGCGTCCGTCCTTCTTTTCCCCGGCCGCGATCAGCTTGACAATCCGATTGTTTTCTTTGCCCCAGGCGATATCCGCCGCGCTGATGTGGCGGATGCCCAGTGCCGGCACGGTGGCCGGTCTAACCGCTGCGTCAAAGGCCGCAACTGCGGACAGCACGGTCTTGTAGCGGACATCATAGCCGTCGATATCATCGGTCGGATCGGCTTCGGCATACCCGAGTTCCTGGGCCTTCTTCAGCATTTCACCGAAATCCAGGCCTTCATCCGTCATGGCCGACAGGATGTAGTTCGTGGTGCCGTTGAGAATGCCGCGGAACGACTCGACATCATCAATCCGCCGCACCCGCCGCAGGGCTGCCATCCACGGAATGCCGCCGCCGGCGGTCGCCTCAAACAGCAGCCGGACATTCTTTTCCTTCGCCAGCTCAGCCAGTTCCATGTAGTGCTCGGCCAGCATCTTCTTGTTGGCGGTCACGACATGTCTTCCGGCTTCCAGGGCCTTGCGCACATAGGTGTGGGCCGGTTCCAGACCGCCCATGCACTCGGCGACCAGTTCGACGTCACACGCTTCGATGTCCTGGTAATCGAGGGTGATGCGGGGATCATCCGCCGGTGTCCGCTTCAGAATCCTGACGATTTCCAGCCCGGCAGTATCCTTGTCCCTGCCCTGATCGATGATCCCGGCGGCGCCCTTGCCGACCGTACCGAAACCCAGTAATGCTACCTTCATTTTTATCTTTTCTCCTTTGTTTTTGTATCTTTTATAAAGACAGTTGTCTTTAAAACGCATACATAGTATCATTGTCTCATCGGCCTTTGCAGGAGGAATTGACAATGAAATTTTACAGTACCCGTAATAAAGATATCACTATCACTGCCGGTCAGGCAATGATCCGCGGTCTGGCCGAGGACGGCGGGCTTTTTGTCCCGGAGAACCTGGATGTAAAGATCCCGCAGCCGGATTATGCCAATATCTCCTACCAGGACCTGGCCTTTGCCGTCATGCGGCCGTTCCTGGATGATTTCACCGATGAAGAACTGCGCACCTGCATCGATCTGGCCTATGATGACAAATACGATACCGCCGAGATCGCCCCGCTGCGGCAGCTCAGCGACAGCTGGATGCTGGAACTCTGGCATGGTCCGACGGCAGCTTTCAAGGATCTGGCTCTGACCATCATGCCGCATATGCTGACAGCGGCCTATGCGAAGGAAGGCAGGGACGATACCGTCGCCATCCTGACCGCCACCAGCGGTGATACCGGCAAGGCTGCCCTGGCCGGCTTTGCGGATGTGCCCAATACGGCCATAACGGTCTTCTTCCCGGAAGACGGCGTCTCGCCCGTGCAGAAACGGCAGATGCAGACCAGCCGCGGTGACAATGTTTCGGTCATTGCGGTCCGCGGCAACTTCGATGACTGCCAGCGCATGGTCAAAGAATGCACCACCGATCCGGAAGTACGGGCTGCCGGAAAGCATGTGACGATTTCCAGTGCCAATTCGATTAATATCGGCCGCCTGCTGCCGCAGATGGTCTACTACTACGCCGCCTATGCCGCCCTGGTCAAGTCGGGAGCGATTACAGCCGGGGAGGAAGTCAGCTTCTCGGTGCCGACCGGCAACTTCGGGGATATCCTGGCCGGTTATATGGCGAAACAGAGCGGTCTGCCGGTCCGGCATCTGATCTGTGCCTCCAATGAAAACAACGTGCTGACCGACTTCCTGCGCACCGGCACCTATGATGCCCGCCGCCCGTTCCATATGACCATGTCCCCTTCGATGGACATCCTGATCTCCAGCAATCTGGAACGGCTGCTCTTCTTCGCTTCCAACGGCGATGACGCCATGGTACGCGCCTGCATGCAAGCCCTCAAGGAGACAGGCGCCTATACCATTCCGGCCGAGCTGCTGGCAAAACTGCAGGAAATCTTCATCGGTTATTATGCCTCGGAAGAGGCCTGCCGGAAAGAGATTGCGGGCCTCTATCAGAACGAGCAGGTCCTGATCGATCCGCATACCGCAGTCGCCATGCATGCGATGCATGAATATAAAAAGAAGAACCCCGGCATTCCGTGTGTTGTCCTGTCCACGGCTTCCCCCTTCAAGTTCTCGCGCAGCGTGCTGGCCTGCCTGGATCAGCCCCTGCCGGAAGATGAATTCGAAGCCATGCGGAACCTGGCTGCCCTGAGCGGCCTGAAGATCCCGCAGGGCCTGGCCGAACTGGAAACCCTGCCCGTCCGCTTCCGTGAGGTGATTGACCGCGCGGAAGGCAAAGCTGTGATTATGAAACGAATGGAGGAACTGTCTCATGATTGAAATCCGTGTCCCGGCCACTTCAGCCAATCTCGGTCCCGGCTTTGACTGCATGGGCATGGCCCTGGCCATATACAACCGTTTTCTCTTTGAACCGGCCGATGACTTTGAGATGTACAATGTCGACCCCCGCTTTGACAATGATGAAAACCTGTTCCTGCGGGCCTTCATGACCGAATCCGCCATTCTCGGCAAGACCACCGGCATTCATGTGGATTTTGCCTGTGATGTGCCGATCTGCCGCGGCCTGGGCTCCAGCGCGGCCATGTATGCCGGCGGGATCATCGCGGCCAACCTGGTCAACGGCATCAA
>JAFWEA010000205.1 GCA_017543005.1 Solobacterium sp.
ATAATACTTCTGCAAGGCCGCAGCCACGTCGTGCACGTTGCGGGCATCGTATTCCTCGCTGTCCTCCACGGCGGCACAGATCACGTAAAGCTGCCGGCCGCTGGCCAGAAGGCCGTTGACATCGTTCAGGATGCTGCGGAAGCTGTTCTCCTTAATCAGTTCTGTAATGACCTGCTTGCGGCCCTTCGGCATGGTTTCAATCGTGCTGATGTCCATGTCGCCATACAGGGTGTTGGCCAGTGTCCGCGGAATCGGCGTAGCACTCATGAGCAGGAAATCCACCCGGGTGCCCTTTTCCCGCAGAGCCCGGCGCTGCGCTACACCAAAGCGCTGCTGTTCGTCGGCAACCACCAGACCGAGGTGCGGGAAATGAACCCGTTCCTGGATCAGGCTGTGCGTACCGATCAGCAGATCGATTTCCCCCGCTTCCAGCTGCTGCAGTACAGTTGCCTGTTCCGCCGGCTTCATGCCCGAATACAGCACCGCAATCCGCATCCTTGTATTGCGGAAAAGATCCCTGAAGTTTTCGTAGTGCTGCCGGGCCAGGATTTCGGTCGGCGCCAGCAGTGCGCCCTGATAGCCGCTTAATACGGTCGCGTACAGGGCCCCTGCCGCCACCACGGTCTTGCCGCAGCCGACATCCCCCTGCACCAGCCTGTACATCAGCCGGCTGGAACGCATATCTTCCAGGATTTCATGCAGGGCCTTCTGCTGATCCGGGGTCATTTCAAACGGCAGTGAATCCACCCAGGCAGAGACCGCTTCATACGGGAACATCCGCGGTTCCTTGGCCCCGGTCAGGTCGGCTTCACTGCGGATCTTCCGCACGGCCAGGAAAAAGCGCAGGAATTCTTCGTATTTCAATGTTCTCGCGGCTGCTTTGATATCTTCTTCGCGCTGCGGGAAATGGATCTTCATCAGCGCTTCCCGCCTCGGCAGCAGCCGGTAGGCATTGATGTAGTCAGCCGGCACATGTTCTTCCAGACTGTCATACAGTGTCGTCAGCACCTTACGCACACAGTCCCGGATGGTGCGCTGCTGGATGCCGCTGCGGGTGGAATACTGCGGCTGGATCGGCTCCAGTTCCGCCATGGAGCGGGCCTGGTAGCTGATGGCCGTCACGTTGTTATTGCCCTTGTAAACGCCGCTGATCGTGATGATCTCATTCATCTTGAGCTGCTTGGCCCAGGGCCGGTTGAAAATCGTCACATGGAACAGGTTATCGTCCGCCAGCACATCAAACTTCGTCATGGTCCGGTTGCGGCCGAACCGCACCGTCCGGGCCGCACTGATCACTTCGGCCTCAAAGGTCACCTTGTCACCGGAGCGCCATTCACTCTGCGGTCTGGCATTGAGGATCTCATATCGGAACGGATAATAGGACAGCAGATCTTCCGCTGTCCTGATGCCCAGAGCCTGGAGTTGTTCAATGCGCTTCGGCGTCAATTTCAGTTTTCTGTCACTGATATCCATCCCTGCTATTATAACAAAAAAGCCGGATCGCTCCGGCTCTCTTTGAGTTTACTCTACCCCGATAATGAAGCTGTATACCGGCTGACCGCCGTCCACAACATCCACATCGACATCATAGTTTTCTTCAATGAAGGAAGTCAGTTCTTCTGTATCGGCATCGGCCGCATCGGCACCCTTGATCAGTGTGACGATCTCAGCCTCATCATCCATCATCTGCCGGATCAGCTCATGCGCTGCGTCCAGCTGGACCTGCGAAGTGCAGCAGATCTCCTTCTCGAAGATACCCATGTAGTCACCGGCATGGATCTCTCTGCCGTCCACGGAAGTATCCTTGATGGCATAGGTGATCTGACCGGTCTTGACATGCGAGATGGCTTCCTGCATCGCGGCTTCGTTGCTTTCGGCATCAGTATCCGGATTGAAGTTGATGCAGGCGGCCAGACCCTGCGGAATCGAACGGGTCTCAAGCACATGGATGTCCTTGCCTTCGGTCACATCAGCAGCCTGACGGGCAGCCATGATGATATTCGAGTTGTTCGGCAGGATAAAGATATGCTTGGCCCGGACCTTGCGGATGGCCTCGACAAAGTCTTCAGTGGCCGGATTCATTGTCTGTCCGCCGGAGATAACGATATCTGTCCGGTAATCCTCAAACAGCTTCTTCAGGCCTTCACCGGCCGCCACGGCAATGATGCCGTATTCCTTTTCTTCCACTTCCCGCTTTTCTTCCAGAATCGACGGATGCAGCTCTTCCTGCAGGTTATCGATCTGAATGCGGCTGAATTCACCATAGCGCTGGCCCTGGTTGAGCACTTCACCCGGCATCATCGTATTCATGCGGACCTTGACCAGATCCTGATCGATGATCACAGTCGGGTTATCGCCGATCTTGCCGAGGGAGGTACGGAACTTTTCTTCCCGGAACAGCACCCGGCCCTGATCGCTGAGCTTCAGGATGAATTCGGTCCGGTAACCGAAGGCCTTGTCTTCGGTCTGGACACCGGTGCTGCCGCCTTCCTTGATCGGACTGCCTTCCAGGAAGGCCCGGAAGCCTTCGAAGATGGTCAGAAGACCCGAGCCGCCGGAGTCAACCACCCGGGCTTCCTTCAGAATCGGCAGAAGGTCCGGGGTTCTGTCCAGGGAAGCACGTCCTTCCTTGCACAGAATATCCATATAATCCTTGAACTCGGCTTCCGGGTGCTCGTTCAGATAGGCATCCGCCCCTGCCGTGGATTCGCGCACAACCGTCAGGATCGTGCCTTCCACCGGCCGCATGACTGCCTTGTAAGCCAGTTTTGAACCATTCATCATGGCATCCGAGAACGCCTTGACCGACAGTTCCTGCTGATCGCCGACCGACTGATAGAACCCGCGGAAGATCTGGCTCAGGATAACACCGGAGTTGCCTCTTGCCCCCATGAGCAGACCGCGTGACAGGGTCTTGGCGATGACCGGGAGCTGTTCACTGCCGGATTTGCGGATTTCCGCAATGCCGTTGGTAAAAGTCAGCGACATGTTTGTACCGGTATCCCCATCCGGGACCGGGAACACATTCAGCGCATCCACTTCCTTCTTACGGTTATTCAGGTTATTGCATCCGCTCTCAAGCATTGCCTTCAGAACGGCACCATTCATAGATATCATTTGCTTATCCTCCTGATCGTCAGCCGATTACCCGGACACCCTGGACAAAAACGTTGACGTCCGCGATCGGCTCCGACAGTGATTTTTCCAGCATATACTTAACTTTCTTCTGTGCTTCCTGCACAACTTCGGAAATCTTGATGCCGAAGCTGACAATAATATACAGATCAATGACAAGGCCCGCGTCAGTTCTCTTTACAACAACCCCGCGGGTATAGTTTTCTTTCTTCAGCAGTTCTGCCCAGCCATCCTTGAGAACCTTCTTGCTGGACATGCCGACGACACCGTAGCATTCGGTGATGATACCGCCGACCAGTGAAGCCACGGCAGCTTCCGAAACAACGATCGAGCCATAAGTGCTCTTCTTTTCCACAGTCATGGTCATTCTCCTTTTGCGCCAATTATTATATAAAAATCTGCACTGTTTATCAATCAGCCTTCCGGCTGGGCCGTCTCTTCCGCCGCTTCCGGGGTTTCTTCCGGTTCCGGAATCACCAGTTTCCCGGTCGCATAATAGCCCAGGATATAGTGATCCAGGAAGTCAGGATCCTTCATATCGTTGCCGCCGGCATCAATCGGGATGAGGATCCAGTTGCCGGTTTCATCCAGGTAGTAACCGCCCTGCGGGTCCTGATAGTAATGTTTGATCGCCTTGTCGCCCCAGCGGTTCTTGATGATATTGCCCTCTTCATCCGTCCAGTAGTCATAGACAACTTCCGGTTCATCCCACGGGCAGCTCTTGGCGACGACAACCCGGGAATTCTGGGTCGCAAAGAAACAGTTGTCCCGGTTAGTCAGCTTGCTGGTCAGTTCCCGGTACTGGTTGATGCTGTCGGTCGTAAAGTAACCGGCAAAGAAGACCATGCCGTCCCGCATCCGGATTTCGATCGTTTCATCATCGTAATCCATCGGATACTGCGTCACTTCCGCCATATCTTCGATGATATCCGGATCAATCAGTTCAAAGCCCTTTGCCAGCAGATGTGTCTGCTGTTCCTCATAGAAGCCGTTGATATACGGCACCCGGGCAATGACCGGCATCAGTTCACTGGTCAAAGGCACTTCCGCACCGTCTGCCATCAGGATAAATGCCTGATCATCGTGGTAACGGTAACCGATCGGCTGCTTTTCCGTGATTTCGATCTGGACCGCATGGTTTTTCAGGGCAACCACCCGGGCCGAGGCAATCATCGGATCTTCTTCCAGACGTCTTTTTGTCGTGCCCGGAAAAACAAGGAAATATCGGGAATCATAACTGATGCCCGATACCCGCTCCACATAGGACTGCGGCAGATAGTTGTTGCCGGAAACACTCAGGGAACGGATCTTGCTGAAGGAAGACAGGAAATAGCTTCCGGCAATCAGAAAAACAGACAGCACCATTGCCCAGGCAAAAAGCACAGGACGGGCTGCCCGCATCATCTCATTGCTGCGGGTAAGCTGACGCTCCTCCAGCATTGTATCAACACCGGTCGGCTGCTTTTCCAGTTCCGCGATGATTTTTTCCTGATCTAGCTCCAATTGAACTTCTCAACTTCCATTTTGAGATCGATTCCGTACTGTTCCAGTATTTCATCATGGATTTCATCGGCCAGCTGCAGGAAATCCCTGGCTTTGGCATGATCTTCATTCACGATGAAATTGACATGTTTTTCCGACACCATGGCTCCGCCGATCCGCTTGCCCCGGTACCCGATCTTTTCGATCAGCTGCCAGGCGGGAATCTCTTCGGGATTGCGGAACACACTGCCGGCACTTGGTTTGTCCAGCGGCTGGGAAGCCATCCGCCGCTGTCTGCGGTTTTCCATCAGTTCTCTGATTTCATTGATATTGCCCGGCTTCAGATGCATGCGCACGCCGAGGATCAGCCAGTCCGGGTGACTCTGGAAGATGCTAGTCCGGTAACCGAATTCACATTCGGCATTGCTGATCCATTCACTCCGGCCGTCCCGGTAAACCAGCACGCTTTCAATTACATCCGCCATGGATGACTTGTACGCGCCGGCATTCATATAGGTAACCCCGCCGACCGTAGCCGGTATGCCGCTGGCAAACTCCAGCCCGGAATACCCGAGTTTCATGGCATCATAGGCCAGCGTGATGATCGAACAGCCGGCCTGGGCAGTCAGGATATCCTCCCGGAAGAAACTGTCCGTAAAATAGCGGTCCAGCCGGATGACAACCCCGGCAAATTCATCGTCGGAACAGAGCAGGTTCGAGCCCTTCCCGATGACTTTATACGGGACGTTCTCCCGCTTCAAAAGACGCAGGATACCGTCCAGTGACAGCTCATTCTGCGGATATACCGTATATCTTGCCGGTCCGCCGATCCGCAGCGTCGTCATGCGCGCCAGCGGTACATCCTTCTCGGTCTCGGCAAGTTTTTTCAGTTCTGTATAAAGACTGTCCATGCTAGACAAGTTCCTCCATCCATTTGATCATTTCATAGGCGGCAGCCGGTTTTCCCTGCTCAGCCGCATTGACCTTCATCGCTTCCCTGGCTTCAGGATCATTGATCAGTTCAACAATCGTTTCAGCCAGTTTCTCCGGGGTCAGATCTTTTTCTTCTATCATCCTGGCTGCGTTTTTGTCCACCAGTTTCATCGCATTGAACACCTGATGATTGTTCGGCACATACGGGCTCGGTACAAGAATTGACGGAACCCCCAGGGCGGTAATCTCACAGATTGTCGTTGCCCCGGCCCGGGTCACGGAAAGATCGGCCAGCTTCAGCGCACTGGCCCCATCCACATACGATTCGATGCGGATGTTGTCCCGCTTTGCTGTAAACCGGTACGGATTCTCCTTGCCGGCCGCAATCAGGACCTGCAGATCATCCGGCAGCAGCGCGCAGGTGCGGTCAATGACGGCCGATACCGTCTCGGAGCCCAGTGACCCCATCATGAAGAACACCAGCGGTTTATTCCGGTCTAAGCCATACTGCCCGTAAAGATCGGCAGTCTCCTTTTCCACGGCAAGGGTCGCTTCCGGATTGCCCAGGTTGCGGAACCGTTCCGCCACAAAACTGGACTGGTTTTCATCGTAGCAGCCCACAGCCGCATCCGCATACCGGCTCAGCATCTTGTTGGCCTTGCCGGCAAAGGAATTCTGTTCGTGAATCATGGTCGGGATGTGCAGCTTGTGGGCAGCCATGATCAGCGGCACGCTGATATAGTTGCCGAAGCCGATGCAGATATCCGGCCGTTCCTGCTTCAGCAGTTTTTTACACTGTCGTTCAGCGGCCAGCAGCGAAAACAGCGACTTCAGCTTGGCGGTAACCCCGCCGTTCATCCCCGACATCTTCATGCCATGGAACGGATACCCGTGGGCCGGAATCACATCTGCCTCCATCCGGTTGGACGAGCCGAAAAAAGTGATCTGGCAATCAGGGTATTGTTTCTTCAGTATGTCAGCCAGAGCCAGCGCGGGATTGATATGCCCGCCTGTTCCTCCGGTCGCGATATAAACCTTATTAATCATATTGCGGCAATTATTTTATCACAGATCATGATACCCTGACCACTTCCGGGTAATAATCCGTCTTTCAATCTCAGGCAGTTTTGACAGATACCCTGTTTTTCCAAGTACCGCTGAGCAGATAAACCGCCCCGATGACACCCGGCACAAGTCCGGACAGCGCATTGCCCAGCCAGAAACCGCTGATGCCCATTCCCATCTTAACGCCAAACAGCATAGCCAGCCCGATCCGGCAGACAATCCCGTCCAGCAGCGCCACCGCCAGGTTCAGCCGGGAGTTGCCCGAGCCGTTAATCAGCGAAAAGGCCGCCGGACGGACGGTTGATCCGGTGTACTGGATCAGGGCAAACGGGATATAGGTCAAAGCCAGGGTCAGCACGGCTTCATCCGAAGAGAACAGCCCGAACAGCCATTCCGGCCTGAACACGGTAATCACGCCCATAAGGAACGCCGGCACCGCAACCACGCAGAACGCCGTCATAACCACCTTCGGCACGCGCCTGATCTTGCCGGCCCCCAGCGCCTGGGCAATCATGGCCCCGCCGGCACTGGACACGGCCTGGGACACAATATTGACGATCTGTTCGATCTTGCGGCCAACCCCGGTCACGGCCACGGCATTGACGCCATAGGAATTGACATACGAATTAACGAACAGCATTGAGAACGTAATGGCGGCAGACTGGATGACCATCGGGATGCCCAATGACAGCAGCGGCCGGATGACTTCGCCATAGATCCGGAAATGTTCCGGCTTGAAATCGAAATAGAACTGTTCCCGGTTCCGGTACAGCAGCCGCAGCGCAAAGATAAAGCTGACTGCCTGGCCGATGACCGTGCCCAGAGCTGCCCCGAAGGCACCCATGTGCATGCCGGCCACGAAGACCAGGTCCAGGATGATATTCAAAACCGAGGCAATTGCGATGAACTGGAACGGATGACGGGAATCACCCATGCCTCTCAGCATGGCCGAAACCATATTGTAGCCATAGATGAAGACCAGGCCGAAGATGCAGGTAACGATGTAGTCCCGGGTCATATCCCATGAAGCTGCCGGGGTATTCAGCCAGCGCATGACGCCCCTGTAGCCTAATAGGAAAATGATCATCAGGATGACTGCCGCGCTCATCAGCAGCGTGAACATCGTGCCGACCATCTGGCCGACCCTGTCCCGGCGGCCTTCACCGACATAGCGGGAAATCGTAATCTGGCCGGCATTGGAGATCCCCATGGCCACAAAGGTCAAAAGCTGCAGCACTTCACCACCGATGGCGACGGCAGAAAGACCGTTGGTGCCGACAAAGCGACCGACAACAATCATGTCGACCATGTTGTATACCGTCTGCAGCAGTCCGGACAGGAACAGCGGCGTGGCAAAGGTCAGCAGCGTCACCGGAACACTCCCGGTTGTCAGGTCACGAATCAACTGACTGTTCTTCTTTTCACTCATATCCTGTCCTCCTGTCAAATTGAACTTATTTATTCTCGCACTTTTGCGCTCAAAAAGACAGAAAAAACTTCCGTGATAAGAAAAAGCCCTTGCGGGCTCTGTTATTGATCTTTGCCGCAGGCCAGCTTCTCCACCCGGGCGCCGAAGAGTTTCCGGAAGACCGATACCAGCCGGCCGGTAACCAGGGCCGAAAGCACCGTTCCTTCCCGGATCCAGCGGAACGGGTCCCTGAGAACCAGCAATGACAGCACCAGGCCGATGACGACAACCGAGCAGTCCACTACTGTCTTGACCTTGGCAAATGGCTTTCCTGCTTTCTTCGCAATGGCCATGGTCAGGCCTTCCATCGGCATCGGAATGATATCCACGCCGACATACAGAAAGACCCCGAACGCGACGATGATGATGCTAATGGCCAGCATGATCAGGCTGCCGGCATAACCGTCCATGATCCTCCAGCTGCCCATGACCCCCTTGGAGAATGTGACAAAGTAGCCAAACAATGTGCTGAAGAAGATCTGCAAAACATTGAACAGTTTGAATTCCTTCCGCAGTATGACAAACTGCAGCAGGATATAGAAACAGAATACCGCCGTGACAATCGAGCCGACATCCGCCTCCCGGCCGATGCATGACGCGATGACATACGGCAGTGAATTGACCGGTGATATGCCAAGACCCGCATTGGCGGAAAAGGCAACCCCGAAGGCCAGACAT
>JAFWEA010000206.1 GCA_017543005.1 Solobacterium sp.
CCTGTCAGAGACATGATGCCGGCACCGATGATCTGGCCGACCGAGGCAGCCATCAGGTCCCAGAAACCAAGGACTTGATTAAGCTGGTGTTCAGAATTAGACATAAACTTTTTCTCCCCTTTGTTATGTGTAATATATATCCTGATCTGCCTCCTTCATGACAGATCGAGATACCCCTGTAGATACGAATGGAGCACCCATTCGTCCTCTAATGAGAGTACTAGGATTTCATCCTGACGTCAAGGTGCTCCATGTGATGCTTAATTAGTGAATCTAACAGTATTTCTTCAATGAATTAGGCGTTGAAGACGTACTTGTCCAGACGGTCGAACGCTTCCTGAACTCTCCATGTCGGCAGAGCGAGGTTCATACGGATACCGTATTCGCCGTGGAACGGACGGCCATCCTGCCACATGACACCAACTTCGGCGCCCATTTCCTGCAGACGCTGGATGGTGACATTGTGCTCTTCGCACCATTCCTTGCAGTCAAGGAACAGCATGAATGTACCTTCCGGACGGGATGTGTGAACACCCTTGAACTTTGTTGTGACGTATTCATAAGCGATCTTAGCGTTTTCGCTCAGAACTTCGCACAGCTGATCGACATAGTCGAATCTGCCTTCGCCTGTGTAAGCACCGATAGCGGCATACATCCACAGCATGTTCATTTCGTTGTAGTGAGACAGGGAAGCCTGCTTGTCAACGCGGTCACGGAGCCAATCGTTGAAGATGAATCTGTAGGAACCAACCAGACCGGCGATGTTGTATGTCTTAGATGTAGCATAGCATGTAACTGTGTGCATCTTAGCCCATTCGTTGGTCAGGCATGTCGGGTTGTGCTTGCGGCCATCGAGCATGATGTCGCTCCAGATTTCATCGGAGATGACCCATACGTCATGCTTTTCGAAGATTTCGAAGCACTTTTCGAGTTCTTCCTTGCTCCAGGCACGGCCTGTCGGGTTGTGAGGATTGCAGAAGACAGTAGCATGAATCTTGTTGTCAACAATCTTCTTTTCCATGTCTTCGTAGTCGATTCTCCAGTAGCCTTCCTCATCCTTGTACATCGGGTTCAGAATGATGTTCCAGCCGTTGTTTTCGATGCAGCCTGTGAAGCCGATATATGTCGGGCTCTGCAGCAGGACGTTGTCGCCAGCGGAGCAGAGAACGTTCAGAGCGGAAACGACGCCACCAAGAACGGAGTTGTCATAGCCGATAACCTTAGCTGTCAGGTCATCACCATAACCATTACGTGTCTTGTGCCAGTCAATGATACCGTCGAAATATTCTTTTCTCGGTCTGTAGTAGCCGAATGTATCAATGCTTGCACGCTCGATCATCTTTTCCTTGATCGGCGGGAATGTCGGGAAGTTCTGGTCAGCAACCCACATCGGGATCTGCTTGTCCTTCCATTCCGGCTTTGTCAGAGCGCCATTCGGCGGGAGTTCGACGGCAATCGCGTCTTTTCCCATACGGTCAATAAACTGTGTGAAATCAAACTTCATAATTAAGAATTTCTCCCTTCTTATGTATTCAGCATCTTTCGATGCGAATATCCCTGTTTGTTAATGCGCTGCGCCTGAAAGCGCTTAACGCACCTCCATATAGTAGCACCGGCCGGACACGGATACAAGCGCTTTCAGCGCATCCTGTCGTTTTTCAGCCGCTGCCGCTGTGAGAACTTACTTCTCGACAGCAAATACTTCGATCTCTACGAGACCGCCCTTCGGCAGAGCAGCAACCTGGAAGGCTGCGCGAGCCGGGAAATCAGATGTGAAATACTGTGCGTAAACTTCGTTCATCGCACCGAAGTTGGCGATGTCGCTCAGGTAGCAGGTAGCCTTGACAACGTTGTCCATTGTCATGCCGGCTTCTGCCAGGATGGTCTTCAGATTTTCCAGAGACTGCTTTGTCTGGCTGGCAATGTCTGCACCGGCGAATTCGCCTGTCTTCGGATCAACGCCCAGCTGGCCGGAAACGAAAACAAGACGACCTGTGCATTCTACTCCCTGGGAATACGGACCGATAGCGGCCGGTGCGTTCGGGGATGCCAAGATCTTCTTCATGTAAAATATCCTCCTTCTAATACTGTATTCTGCCTGCACAGAATATGTTTCTTCAGAAATTTTAGCACTCTGCCATAGTGACCGCAAGCGCTTCCAGAGTGTTTCATAGCTTACATTCTCTGTAAAAGTTTTCACTTTTTCAGACAGTGATTTCGTGCGTCAGAATCAGACGCAAACGTTTCCGCAGGTGCTGTGCCTTCCTGCATCAAAAATACGGTATAATATTGTCTATAACAGACATTCATAAAATAAATGGAGGATAACCGCATGAATGAAAGACAGGAACAACTGATCCGTAATGTCGACAAGAACAAACAGCTGATTCTGGATGCCGAGCAGTACATCTGGAAGCACCCGCAGACCGGTTACACGGAATGGGATGCCCACAATTATCTCGTTGAAAAGTACGAAGCGCTCGGCTACAAGCTGGTTCTGGCCGGCAAGATTCCGGGATTCGGTGATATCCCGGGCTTCTATACCGATGTCGATACAGGCCGGCCGGGTCCGACCCTGGCCATCTTCGGTGAACTGGATGCGCTTGACATTGCCAACCATCCGGAATCCGTCAACGGCATGACCCACTGCTGCGGCCATCACGCGCAGTCTGCTGTCCTGCTGGGCCTGGCAGCCGCGTTCAAGGAACCGGGTGCCCTGGATGGTCTGTGCGGCAAGATCCGCCTGATCGCCGTACCGGCAGAAGAAATGATTCAGCTGACCTTCCGGGAAGAACTGCGGAAGAAGGGCGTCATCAACTACATGGGCGGCAAGGTTGAGTTCATGTACCGCGGCATCCTCGACGATGTCGACCTGGCCATCATGGTCCACGGCACTTCCGCCGGTGAAGGGGAACCGTACGACTTCATCTGCGGTTTCGGCAACAACGGCTGCATGCCGAAGACCATCAGGTTCAAGGGCAAGTCCGCCCACGCCGGTGCGGCTCCGCACATGGGCATCAACGCCCAGTACGCCGCCATGCTCGGCCTGCAGGCGGTCAACGATCTGCGGGAAACCTTCCAGGAGAAGGATACGATCCGCTTCCATCCGATCATGCTGGGCGTCAACTGCGCCGTCAACATCATCCCGGATGAATTCCGGATTGAAAGCTATGTCCGCGGCAAGACCAACGAAGCCATCAAGCGGGAAAACATCAAGGTCAACCGGGCCCTCACCGGTGCGGCCCTGGCCATGGGCGCCGGCGTTGAACTCGTCGACCGTCCCGGCTACTCCCCGGAAACCCACGATCCGGACTTCATGAAGCTCGTCCAGAAGTGCTGTGAGGATCTGGTCGGTGCTGACCGGGTTCACTTCGACTACAACCAGTGGAGCACGGGTTCCTCCGACTTCGGTGACATCACCTGCGTCATGCCGGGCATCCAGTTCAACGCCGCCGGCATCACCGGCACCCTGCACGGCATCGACTTCCACGTCGCCGATACAGACCGCCTGCTGATGAACTCCGCCAAGGCACAGCTGTTCGTCACCGACGCGCTGCTGGGCAATGACGCCGCCGCCGCGAAGGAAATCATCGCCAACTACAAGCCGCAGTACGCTTCCATCAAGGAATACTTCGCCGCGATCGATGACTTCATCCTCGACAAGGATGCGGTTGTCTACGACGAAGACGGCAACGCCACAGTCGATTTCAAAAACGCATAATCATATTCATAAGCCCGGAATCAGTTTATTCCGGGCTTTTTTATCGGATCGAGGGAGGTATGCATATGTATGATCTGATTATCCGCAACGGCTATATCATCGACGGTTCCGGCAATCCCGGTTTCCACGCCGATGTAGCTGTCAAAGACGGCCGTATCGCTGCCATAGCCAGACCGATCCTTGCCGCAGCCGCAAAGGAAATCGATGCCCGCGGCCACGTGGTCGCCCCCGGTTTCATTGACTCCCACAGTCATGATGACATCATCCTGGAAAGCATGCCGGACATGAAGCACAAGCTGGAACAGGGCATCACCGGTGAAATCGTCGGCATGTGCGGCTTCTCCTGTGCCCCGGTTTCCGACCGGAACAAAGCGGAAGGCCTCAAGGCACTCAAATCTCTGATGAGCCAGGGCAGCCCGGCAGACAATACACACAACCGGCTCTATTCCGATTATGTCCGCCGGGTTGAAGCCATCCCCACCGGGCCCCATTTCTACGGGCTCATCGGGCACAATATCATCCGCCTGGCGGTCATGGGCACCGAAAACCGGGAACCGACCGCAGCCGAGCTGGAAGAGATGAAAGCCTATGTCAAAGATGCCATGGAGGCAGGGGCCCTCGGCATTTCCCTGGGCATGCATTATACGCCCGGTTTCTTTGCCAAAACCGATGAACTCATCGCCCTGTGCGAGGTGGCCGCAGCGTATGGCGGCATCATGACCCTGCACATGCGCTATGAAGACGGCAATCTGCTGGAAGGGGTCCGGGAAACCATTGAGATTGTCCGGGCCACCGGCATCAAGACCGTCATTTCCCATCATAAGGTCATCGGCACACCGGCTGTCTGGGGTCTGACCGAACAGTCCCTGCAGATGATCGATGAGGCCATTACCGAAGGTCTTGATATTTACCTTGACCAGTATCCGTATACTGCGGTCAGCAGTACACTGGTTTCCAACCTGCCCCATGAGTACCTGTCGCAGGGCACGGAAAAAGTGCTGGCTGCCCTGGCCGATCCGGCAGAACGGAAAAAGATCAAGGATCTCCTGCTGGCTGACCGGCCCGCAGAGGACTTCTTCTTCGGCCGTCTGATCGGCGCCAGTCCCACCCATCCGGAGCTGAACAACACCCGGATCCTTGAATACGCTGCCGAACATGATATGGATCCCTACGATCTGTACTTTGATGTTATGCTGTGGGATGAACTGGAGACCAGCACCATTGCCTTCCTGATGAGTGATGAGGACGTGGACCGGGTCATGAAACACCCGCGGACCATGATCGGTACCGACGGCCTGTACTATCCGGGCTGTGCTAGCTGCCACCCCAGAGCGACAGCCAGTTTCCCGCGGGTGCTGGGCCACTTTGTCCGCGAGCGGCATACACTGGATCTCGTTGATGCCATCCGCAAGATGACCGGTCTGCCGGCCATGGTCTACCAGCTGCCCGGCAAGGGTCTGCTCAGAGCCGGCATGGACGCGGATATCGTCATCTTTGATCCGGATATGATCATCGACGCGGCCGGCTTCAACAACTGCTTCGAGAAGACCCCCGGCCTTGACTATGTGCTGGTCGGCGGTGAGATCGCCGTGAAAGACGCCGAATACCTGGGTGTACTCAACGGCCGGTTCCATACCAGATAACAAAAACAGCCCGCGGAATGATCCGCGGGCTGTTTATATGTTCGCCCGGTATGATTACAGGAAAAGATAACCGACGGCCAGGCCGATGGTTGTGCCGAACAGCAGGCCCATGAACTTGTTCCGGTCCGGGTTCTTCGCCCGTTTCCAGCCCCGGCTGTCCGCCGTGCCGCCGCGCATGGCCAGCCGTACTTCCTGCTGGGTCTGCTTGCCCACCAGGCCGTAATACACCAGCATGCCCAGGGCCGCCATGAACGAACGGTTCAGGGCCTGATTGGTCAGAAGCCGCATGATGAACTTCACGATCATCATACCGACAATGCTCAGCAGGGCCGACGCTTCAAAATAACCGTACAGGATCCGCTTGTCGGGATCACCGGCCGGCATGGATTTTTCTCTTGGCACGGGTTTCTTCTTCATAATTCGATATTACTTCACTTTGCCGGCGAATACAATTCACCCGCTTTGACAGAAAAGAGTCACAGTCACCCGTGACCCTTCAAAACAGCTTTCAGTAACTTCAGTCTTCCTTCTCGATGCCGTACAGGTTCTTGAGGTCTTCCCAGGCACCCTTGGCCTTCAGGATTTCCGGATGTGTCATGTGCGGCTTCTTGGAGTTGTCGATATCGCTCTTCAGGAATTCGATCGCATATGTGGCAGCTCCGGCAGCACCCTTGACCAGGACGTCTTCGTCAATGTCGAAGTACTGGTTGTGGTGGGCAGCCCCGACACCCTTGTCCGGATTCTTCATGCCGATGAAGGCAAAGACACCCGGCCACTGGCGGATATATTCGGAATAGCTTTCGGAAGCCATCCACGGTTCTGCATAGTCGATGACGGCATCGCCCATTTCCTCCTTGAGGACCTTTCTGGCGAACTGGGCGCATTCCGGATCATTGACAACGGCAAAGCCCGGCAGGGCATAGCTGTTGAAGGTGACATCGCAGTTGTAGGCAGCTGCGGTGTTTTCGATCAGCTTCTTGAATTCTTCATAGAAGACCATGGCTGCGCCTTCGCGGTCATAGAAGCGGATGGAACCGGCGAACCGGCAGTCATCCGGAATGACGTTCCAGGTCTTGCCGCCTTCGAATCTGCCGATAGAGCAGGTCAGCGGTGTATACGGATCGATCCGGCGCATGCGGATGCCTTCCATGCCCTGGTAAATGGCGGCAAACGCATCCAGCGGGGACAGGGACTGGTCAGGTCTGGAACCGTGACCGCCGCGGCCGTGCAGGGTAACATCGAACATGATGTTGCCGGCCATCATATTGGTATCATTGACAGCGACCTTGCCGGTTTCCAGCGTGGAGAGCAGGTGAATGCCCCAGCAGCTGTCGATATCCTTGGAGATGCCTTCCTTTTCCATGTAAGCGAAGATATTCTTGACGTTGCCGGTCATTTCCTCGCCGCGCTCGAAGACGACATAGACAGTACCTTCGATGTCATCCTTTCTGTCCAGCAGAATCTTGACACCGCCCAGCAGCATCGCCATATGGCCGTCATGACCGCAGGCATGCATGACACCGGCGTTCTCGGATTTGACAACCCGGATTGCCCCGTTGAGGACTGTGTCGGATTCCTGTACCGGCAG
>JAFWEA010000013.1 GCA_017543005.1 Solobacterium sp.
ACCGGAACCTGTTTCCGGAACGCCCAGTACAGCAGAAAAACAGCCGGCAGGAAGACAGTCAGAAATGTCAGGCTCATCATGGACATTCCTCATTGCCCCTTTCTAGCTGCTGTACAGGCTGTACAGTTCATCCAGGTCACGTTCGTCGGCGATAAAGGCATTGCCGAGCAGTTCGATATTACCGTAATCAAACATGACGCCGCCCTGTTCCGGCACGATGATGACCGACTCATCCCCGGTCTCAAGACACCGGATAATCGTCTGCAGCTGTTCCGGTTCTTCCCGGTAGTTCATCAGCAGATGGAAGCCGGAAAGAACCCCGAGGCCTTCCCGCTCCACGCCATACCAGCTGTCTTCCACGGTATCCAGCAGCGCTTCCGCCCCGGCCCCGACGCCGATCAGAAGGCCATGGTAACGCCGGACCATCCCGTCCAGTCCGCGGTCTTCCAGAATCCGGCAGGCCTGGGCCGCATTGTCCGCGATCAGAACCAGCACATCACTGTGCTGCAGGATCCGCTCGAACATCTCCGGTTCCAGATCCGCCTGGTTCAGGATGCGAATGTTCTCCGGCCTCATGCCGTACGCCCTTAAAGACCGCCGCAGATGATAGAGATTTTCTTCCTCGTTCAGCATGTCGCCATGCATCATCGCATCACTGGCCCAGCCTTCTTCATAGACCAGCGGCAGCACCGCCGCCGTATGCATATAGGAAAACGTCTCTGCCAGCAGTTCGGCAGCCCATTCCTGTTCATAATTCATATTGCTGAACAGCAGGATCATTTCTGCCCCCTGTATCGGTACATGATGATCCCGCCAGCCACGGCCACATTCAGTGACTCAAAGCCGTTCATTTCTATCTTCAGCCTTCTGTCAGCCGCTTTCTGCAGGGACGGCCGCACGCCGTTGCCTTCATTGCCGAGGATAAAGGCCATGGCGGGCTGGGCTTCCACCGCGCTCATCGGATCGGCTTCCTGCAGGGTTGTCGCCACAACCTGCACGCCCTGCCGCTGCAGCTCTGCCGTCAGTTTTTCAACATCCGTACGGATCACCGGGATGGCAAACAGTGCCCCCTGGGTCGCCCGGATGACTTTTTCATTGTAAAGATCACAGGTTTTTTCCGAACAGTAGACTGCATCAAACGAGAACGACACAGCCGTCCGGATCAAAGTTCCTAAATTGCCCGGATCCTGGATGTCATCGAGAATCAGAATCCGGCTGTTTCCCGCTGCCTGTTTCTTCAGCTGCCGGCAGACCGCGATCACATGTGCCCCGGAGGGATTCTGCGAAAGCTTGTGCATCACTGCCGGTGTGGTCAGAACAATATGTTCAAACGCAAAGGCCGGTTCCGTATCGGTGATAATTGTTTCGACAATGCCGGCTTTCAATGCCTCTTCCGTCAGATGCATTCCCTCAATGAGAAACAGACCGGTTTCATCCCGGCCTTTTTTCTGATGCAGTCTGCCCCAGTTTTTTACCCTGGCATTCTGGGTGGAGTCAATTCGTTCCATATACGGGCATTGTAGCACAGCCGCACTCTTTCTGAAACCGCTCAGTACACACACAGATGCAGTGTATCCCCGTCAAAGACGAGCTGTTCTTCGGAAAAATCATCCCAGTTTTTCCCGTAGAAATAGTCATTGTATTCCGCCTGCGGTGTGCCGCGCTCATAGTGGCGGTTGAGATTGCAGTTGATTGCGTTGACATCACTCCAGAATTCCACAAACGCCCGGGTATTGAAGCCGCGCCCGTCCATGCCCGGATAGTTCCAGGTCAATTGGTCATCGTGGTAGATCGTGATGGTCTTTACGGTATTGCCGGTTTCGGCCTCATAGCGGTCGATGCATTCGCCGATCTTCAGGCAGATCTCGCGGTCTTTCGCGTTGACCCGATAACGGTCGCGGAAGATCCAGGTGAAGTTGGCCGCCTGAAACAGCAGGACGCCGGCAAACAGCACCAGCCAGAGCTTTTCCGGCTTCGCATAGACCTTCATCATGACTTCATGATGATTCACAAACAGATGCACCAGCAGGATGCCGGCCAGCGCTCCGAACGGATAGACAATCCGCGGGGAGAAATCGGTGCTGGCCTTGACAAAGTACAGCGCAAACCCGGCCAGCAGATCCACAAAAATCAGATAAGGAATCTCATACAGCCGCCATGGTTTCCCACCCTTCAGGATAACAAAGGCCGCCAGCAGCACCGCCCCGGCGCACATCAGGGCAAAGCAGTATTTCGGCATCACATGACAGCTGAACAGGAAGACATCCAGCATGTTCACAAAGGTATTGCGGATGGTTTCGGCCACGGTCATGGTGCTGCCGATGCGCGGGTTGGCCAGTACAAAGCGGGTAATCAGCCAGGCAATGATCATGACATTGCCGTACATGCCGGCCAGGATGAAATTATTCTTCACAAAGCTTTTGAAATCATGCGAGTGTTCAATCAGGTGCGGCAGGCACAGCACCACAAAGATGCCCAAAGCTGTCTGGTAGATGAAAACCGCACAGAACAGCCAGACTTCCGTCAGGATCAGGTCTTTTGTCCTATGCCCCTGCCACCAGCGGTTCATACGCTCAAAGGCCAGCACCGCAAAGAAAATCGAGGCATTTAAAAGACCTGTTTCGACAAACAGATAGAACTGAATGCAGAACAGATTCAAAATCACAAAAGCCGCCAGGAATACCGCTGTCAGTGAATCCGGGCAGTACTGCTCATAAACCCGGGCTGTGCGGTATACCGCAAGAATCATAAAGATCGTACCGATCACATAGGAAACCATATAGGTTACCGGCATGGACCAGTTCAGATAGGTTTCATAGATCCAGTACACGGCCGCGCTGATGATCCGCCCGTTGCCGTACAGCATCCATTCCCATTCGCTGGACGCAAAGGTGCTGTAGGTATCGATCGAATACTCCGGCAGACAGTCGGTCAGAAACAGTACCAGCACTGCCAGAATGCTCAGCAGCCATGTCACAGTCCGGTCTTTGCCAAACAGTCTTTTCATTGCCGTTCCCCTGCAGCGTAAGTGCGCTGCCGCAGCACCTCAAAGCCCAGGGCAGCTGCTGCCCCGGCCGCATTGAGTGCGTTGCGGAAATCGTTGGCGTAAGGAATATAGATATTCTGTTCACACTTTGCCAGAACCGCTGCCGAAAGGCCGCGCATTTCCCCGCCGATGGCAATCAGCACCGGCTGGCGGTAATCCCCTTCAAAATAGGAGATGGCATCTTTCCGCATGGCCGCATAGGTTTTTAAGCCATGGTCCTGACAGAACTGCACTGCTTCAGCCGGATCTTCGCTCAGGATGACCGGCAGGTATTCAAAGGCCCCGGCACTCGATTTGAGAATGACCGGTTCCGCCCGCTGCCAGTCCCGCTGCCGCAGGATCAGGCCTGTACAGCCGGCACTGTAAAGCGAACGGATCACATACCCGAGATTAAAGGGATCTTCCACCCCTTCCAGCAGGACCGCAAACGGCACGCCGTTCAGCAGGTCCGGAAGTTCCTGCCACTGCCGCGGACCGGCCTTGGCAATGACGCCGCCATGGGTTCGGCCCGAGGCCAGCGCATCGATTTCCTCCCGCGGACAGCGGGTAACTTTGATACCCTGCCGTTCCGCCTGGTGCGCAATGAAACCGGCGTCCTTGTCATGACGCTCTTTATCCAGCATGATCTCTTCGACCACGCGCCGGCCGCCCAGCATGGCCGCCTTAACGCTGACTCCGCCTTCAATGATCATCTTCCCTGCTCCTTCTGAGGATATCATCCGGCCTGACCGCAAAGGGCACCTTCAGCCGCAGCTCCTTCATCGGCTGCCGGCTGATCTCCAGATATTCCCCGTTTTCATTCTTGAATTCACTGATCCGGAAGGTCCGGTTCTCCTGTCCCGGGCTGAGCACTTCCATCGTTTCCCCCAGATCAAACGGATTCCGGGTGATCATGATCATTGTGCCGTCGGCCGGATCATAGGATGCCACTGTACCAAGGAAATCATGGTTGACATCATTGCCGGCCTTCAGATCCGATATCAGTCCTTCCGCGCCCCGGACACCGCCATAGAAGCCGTTCCAGACGGCCCGGTTTTCGCCCTTCATGATCTCCCGCCGGTGCGCTTCGAGCCGCTCGGATGACAGTTCGCCTTCATGGGCATAGAGGTCATCGAGCAGGTGCCGGTAACCCGACACGATCGAAGCAACATAGTATTCGGTCTTCATGCGCCCTTCAATCTTGAACGAGCGCACCCCGGCTTCCCAGAGCGAAGCGATTTCCTGCACCGCGCAGAGATCCTTCGAACCCATGGTCAGCAGGCTGTCCTGCGTACTGAGTTCCGTCTCCCCGTCATAGAGATGGTAGAACCACCGGCAGCTCTGCGCACAGCCGCCCCGGTTGGCATCCCGCAATGTCATGCGGTTGCTCAGGGTGCAGCGGCCCGAATAACTCACGCACATGCCGCCATGGATGAACGCTTCCACTTCTGCCGGACTGGCGGCGGTGATGCTGCGGACATCTTCCAGCGTGCACTCCCGGCCCAGCACGACCCGGTCGATCTTCAGCGTATCGTAAAGGAAGCGGGCGGCTTCGGCATTGGTAACGCTCATCTGCGTGCTGCAGTGAATCTCTGCCTTCGGAGCATATGTCCGGGCCAGTTCCATGACTGCCGGGGACGCGATAATTAATGCATCTACACCGATCTCCTGCAGCTGTTCCAGATATTCCTTCAGCCCGTCATAATCCTCTTCATGAGGAATCATGTTTACCGTCACATGGATGCGGGAACCCCGCTCATGCGCATAGTTACAGGCTTCGGCAATGTCCGCCAGCGTGAAGTTGGATGCCCGCGAGCGCAGTGAAAACTGCGGACCGCCGAGATACACCGCATCCGCACCGTAGCGTACTGCTGTTTTCGCCCGGGCGAGATCCCCCGCCGGAGCCAGCAATTCCGGTTTTTCAGCGAATCGTTTTCTGTCCATAATATCCCGTGGAGAACGCCAGGCCCTCCCACCTTTTCATATATGCATCTGCCGCTGTTTCCGCGTCAGCCCCGGCCATGATCTGCCGGTAGACCTGCAGCGTGTCAGCCATCATATCTTCCTCAAGGAACGTGCCGTCAATGTAGAACCGGTCAGCGGCCGCGAATTCATTGATATAGCCAAAGGATTCCTGGATGAAATCCGTAAAGATCATCGTCCCGGCTTCACTCTCATAGACCGGCATGCGCTCCTGCCGTTTTTCTTCCTGCAGCAGGAACTTCTTTTCTTTCATATCGAGATCACGGTGCCGGTAATCCGCCCAGGCCGAAAGCAGCGGGCGCCTGGAAACGGTCATCATCAGATACCCGTGCATGGTCAGCTCGCACTTAGCCGCCGGCAGGATTGATTTAACTTCCTGGGCGGTCAGCAGCGGCGAAACACTGACCCCATGGATGCCCCTTGCCTGCCACCAGCGCGCATCCGCCTGACTGGTCAGCAGGGTTTCCGGCCGGTAGATCAGCTTTTCCTGCAGACCGCACGCAGCCGCAAGCATCACAACAGCCGGATCGGAGAAGTAAATATACCTCAGTCCCGGCATCTCCTTCAGAATGGCCAGCGTCTTTCTGACCTGCTCGATTTCCGCCGGGAAAAAGAGCCTGTTCATCAGCACTGAAAAGGCAGGCAGTTCCTGCAGCTGTTGGGGATCCTGTTCCGATAAAGCCGAAAAGCAGCACCCGCGCACCGCCAGCACGGCCTCATCAGCCCCTGCCGCCAGCATGCGCCTGGCTTCTTCCGGTGAATTGACACTGATTGCCAGTATAGTCATACGGGAAAATTTTACACTGTATCCGTCTCTTTGAAAACCTCAGTATTGACGGGGGCTTAACGGATTGCTAGTATGAAATCGAAACCAGGGACCCTGCGTTAAGTGCTGCCGGAAATGGGAAGCCGACGGACGAAAAGCATGGCTTGCGGTAGGATCCCCTCTCCCGAAAAACGTGAAGAAAACGGCTTCCTGATTCACATAACGCGGTGAGAAAGGAGGCCTTTTATGTTTACAAAAGAATACTGGAAATCCTCCGCTGCCAAACTGCGGCAGACCAAATACCTTGCCATCATGGCCACCATGATTGCCCTGAAGGCCGTGCTGGCAAACTTCTCCATCCCCCTGTCGGAAACCCTGCGCATCAACTTCGGATACATGGTCACTTCCGTGGAAGCGGCCGTGGTCGGACCGGTTGCCGGCATGATCAGCGGGGCGGTGTCCAATACCGTCAATTTCATGATCCGTCCGAGCGGCACCTTCTTTGTCGGCTATACGATCTCGGCCATGCTGGGGGAACTGTTCTACGGGCTGTTCTTCTACCGGCGCCGGATTACCCTGCCTTCCATCATCGCCGCCAAGGCCTCGGTCAATTATCTGATCAATGTCCTGCTGGGATCCCTCTGGTCCAGCATGCTGTATTCCAAGGGATATATTTACTACGCAGGAAAAAGCGTGATCAAGAATACGGTCATGCTGCCGATCGAGATCACGCTCCTCTTTCTGATATTCAAGATGGTACTGCCGTTCCTGCAGCGCCGCCAGCTGGTCGTGCCGCAGGACAAACCGGCAAAGGATCAGACAGACTGATTATTCCAGCCCGCCGATCCGGATGGAATCATCCATTAACTGCAGAACTTTCATGTATTCTGCAGTTTTTATTTTGCTGACATCATATTCTTCCGGGCCCAGATCACGCAGCGGCACCGTCCGGTAACCGGCCTCATCCTCGACCGCCAGAACCAGATCCACCCGCGGATTGGTCAGCTCGACCTTCTTGCGGGAACCCAGGGTTGTCTTTGTAATGGTGACGGCCCCGATGACCCCAAGCCGGTCTTCCTCTTCCGGGCTGTCACTGATCAGGGTGCCCATGGAATAGAAGATCAGCGTATCATCAATCCACGCAACCGGCTGGATGGCATCCGGCGCATTGCCGATGATCACCGAGGCACCGGCATCGGCCAGGGCCTTGGCAATGGTGCGCTGACGGTCGGTCGGCAGTTTGCCGTCTTCGCCGTCCCACCACATCTCTACGATCACCACATCCGCCTGCTCGGCCGCCTTGGCCACCTGGGCCGGGCTCTTTTCATCATCATAGACGTTGACCAGATACTGTTCCTGTTCCGGGATCTCATGATTCATGTCATCCGTAAAGGACAGAAAGGCAGCGGTCACTTCACCGGTGCGGATGGTCGGAATCAGGTTGCGGCTGTCGGTGCTGATAAACGTCCCGTTGGCCAGTACATCCGGATTGTCCAGCCAGTAATCCATAGAACTGTCAATGCCGGCCTTCCCGTAGGCAAGGACGTGCGGATCAGCCAGACCGATCAGATTGAAACCGATGCCGGTAGCGGCTTCAGCAAACTGCCACGGCACTTCCGTACCGATCAGGGTCTGCTGGCTGTAAGCCGCCAGGTCATAATTGGCGACCGTCTCGGCCATTCCCGAGAAATTATCCCAGTAATCCTCTTTATTCTCTGTATAAAGGCCATAATAAGCCCGGCCGGCAGCGAGTACATTGATGACTGCCACGTCTTCCTGCGCAGCCGAGGAAGAGGACGGCTGAGCGTCACCACCACGCCGTTCAAGCCGGACCCGCATGATATTCATGCCCAGGCTGATGCTGGCAATGACCAGCGCGGCAATCAGCAGAACCTTCCAGACTCCGTTGAATATTTCCTTATGATTCATATCCCCATCACTTCCAAATCAGTGTCATTATAACATGACAGATGTTATAATTTCTCGGGGTGGTAAGGATTATGAAACATTACGAAACAGTAAAGAAAATCATTGCCGGAAAGGCTGAATTATGTGTTGTCACCAAGCGTCATTCCGTTGAGGAGATCATGCCGTTCTATGAGGCCGGAGAGCGTATCTTCGGTGAAAATCACGTCCAGGATCTCACCGCCAAGGCCCAGATCATGCCGGCGGATATCCAGTGGCAGATGATCGGTCACCTGCAGACCAACAAGGTCCGCCAGCTGGCCCCCTACGCAGCCCGTATCCAGTCTCTCGACTCCCTGAAACTGGCCAAGGAAATCAACAAGGAATGTGCCAAGATCAACAAGGTCATGCCGTGCTTTGCCGAGTTCCATCTGGCTCTTGAAGATGAAAACAAGACAGGCCTGGCTGCGGCGGATGCCGTGGACTTCATCAAAGCCTGCCAGGAATTCCCCAATGTCAAAATCGAAGGCATCATGGCCATGGGCCCGCATACCGAAGATGAAGAGGAAATCCGCCGGATCTTCGAACAGGGGCACGAACTGTTCCTCAGCCTGCAGAAGGAATTCGGGGCTGACCAGATCAAGTATCTCTCCATGGGCATGAGTGACGATTACCCGATCGCCGTTGACTGCGGTTCCAACATGGTCCGCATCGGTACCTATCTCTTTACCGAAGACGGAGAATAATTGTGCGTTTCCACAGAAAGTCAGCGGATCTGACCCCGCTGGCCGACATATCATTTGCGACTGCCGCCAGAGCCCGCCAAGACCGTGAGGTCAACGGGGATCTTGTGGTGCAGGCAAGTATCGGAACATTGTGCGATGATCAGCAGAAGATCATCGCTTTTCCCTCTGTCTACGAACACTTTGATGCCATGGATGCCCGCACGAAGGCCAGCTATGCCCAAAGCTTTACCGGCAACCCGGCTTTCCGCAAAGCCGTGGCCGACTGGGTGCTGGAGGACCACGTGCACAGCCTGCATCACAGCGTCATTGCGACCCCGGGCGGCACCGGGGCCCTGTGGGCTTCAATGAATACCTTCCTCGACCCGGGGGAAACCGTAATCCTGCCGAAGACGGCCTGGAACTCCTACACCGCCATGGCTGATCACAATTCCCTGCAGGTCTGTACCTATGACATGTTTGCGGAGGATCATTTCAATCCTGCCTCGCTGCAGCAGGCCATGACCGCGGTCAGCCAGGTACAGGACCGGATCGTCTTCCTGATCAATACCCCCTGCAACAACCCGACCGGCTATTCCCTCAGTGATGAAGAATGGGAAACGCTGATCGGCCTGGTCAACCGGATGGCCGAAACCTGCCCGGTCGTCATGATCATCGATATTGCCTACTTTGACTATGTCAACGACCCAAGTGCCCGCAGCAGTTTCTGCCGGCATCTCGATGAGATCAGTGACCGTGTCATGGTGAATATCCTCTTCAGCATCTCGAAGACAATGACTGCCTACGGTATGCGCTGCGGAGCTTCCATCCTTCTGGCAAAGCATCAGGAAGATGTCCGGCAGATCGAGATCATCCTCGAGAAAACCGCCCGGCTCACCTGGTCCAATGTCAATAACGCGGCCATGGAGTGCTTTGCCTGGGCGGTCAGTGAAAACCGTGATCAATTGAAAAAAGAAATCCAGGGCGGTGTCCGGCTGCTGAAAGAGCGAAGTGACATCTTCCTGAAAGAAGCGGCCGATTGCGGACTGGAACTCTACCCGTACCGCGAGGGTTTCTTCTGCACGCTGAAGTATGAAGATCCTTCATTCGCCGCGGCCATGTTCCAGGCCCTGATGGACCATCATATCTATACCGTCAAGGTAACCGGCGGGATCCGCATTGCCCTGTGTTCCCTGCCGGTCTCTCAGGCCAGGGGGCTGGCCGCACGCATCCGGGCTGTGCAGGATCAGCTGACGGCAGATTAACAGTTCCGCCTTTTCATTGAATGTCAATGCGAACAATGCTATTCTGTTAAAGACCTTGGAGGTAAAGCAATGACATTTGTCCTAGGTTCCAAACGTGATTTCCTGGATTATCAGGATGAAGAAGCGATGGAATTTCTTGAGGATGTATGCGATATCGTCGCCATCCCTGAATATCAGAAACTGAAGCAGTTCCGCCACCACTACAGCACCAACCGTTACCAGCACTGCCTGAATGTGGCCTGGTATACGTTCCTGTGGTGCCGGCGGGCCGGGCTCAATGCCCGCAGTGCCGCCCGTGGTGCCATGCTGCACGACTTTTTCCTGTACGACTGGCGCCAGAAGGACAGCCAGCCGATCCCCGGACACCATGCCACGGTGCATCCGGTCGCGGCGCTGGCCAATGCCGAAAAGTACGTGGAAGTCGATGACATCATGCGCGACTGCATCCTGCATCACATGTGGCCGACTGCCAAAGGCAGACCGATTACAAAAGAAGGGATGATCGTGTCCCTTGCCGATAAGTACTGTGCCGGCATGGAACTGAGCATGCACACCGTGCAGACCGTGCCGCCGGCCATCATGAATGTGATTCAGAGAATATCACGATAGGAGAAGATCATGCCTGCTGCTACAACCCATGTGGAATTCGCCCGGGACGTCTATGCCCGGCTGCCGGAAGAACTGCAGAAAACCATTACAGATCTGCCGCTGTACTGCCTGGGCTCCCAGGGGCCTGATCTCTTTTTC
>JAFWEA010000207.1 GCA_017543005.1 Solobacterium sp.
ACCCCGGCGGATGAGAATGATCCGGCGGTGATCGCGGCTGATGAAATGCTGAAGGAAGAAGGCCTGTATGCCATTGCCGGCTGGGAAGTCGATGCGGGTCTTTCCGATGACGAACAGATGCCCGGTCAGTATGACGTGACCATTGATCTGGATACCCTGGATATTGATCCGGCCTTTTATGATTACCTGAAGGTGGTCCGGGTCGGCGACGACGGGGAATACTATACGTACCGGACGGAACTGGACGGCAGCCACCTGCGCTACAGCTCCAACCAGAACAGCTTTGCCTTTGTCTGCATCATTACCGGGGCGGTCCTGCTGTTTGCGGAGAATGAATATATCCAGCGGAACAAATACTACGTAAAGAATGCCGGCTCCATGAAGAATAACCCGGGTGCTACGGATCTGTTCAAGCGCCAGGTCATGAAACTGGACGGGTCCAATGCGCATGCCAGCTGGACGGTGGAATGGCGCATGGATGATATCAATCCGGACCTGGCTGACAAGATGGCCCGGCTGGCCCAGATTGAAGCCCAGTGCATGGCCGATGCGGAGGAATACCGCAAGACCCTGGGCATCTTCTCGCGGTTCCGGGAGAACTATCATGTCGAAAAGTATTTCCAGGAAGAACTGGCCGCCAATGAAGAACATGCCCGGCTGCTGAAAGAACTGCAGGTGCCGGAAATCATCGAATATATCAACGAATGCATTGATGTATCTTTCAAATATCTGGCCGAACAGGAAAAGATCCGCATGCCTTTGCATGAAGTGCCGTTCAAGATCATGAATGTCGGCGGTGACCTGGCTCACGCCATCACCCGCAAGGCCTCGCTTTCCTATGTCGACGTGCATCTGGCAAATGTCAACCGGGACAGCCGAGAAGACCGGGACAACCTGCTGCTGACGCTGACGCATGAGGCATGCCATATCTGTCAGAACATGTACCGTCTGCCGGTTGATGCCATAACGGACGATACCCGGTTTGATGAGATGGTCGTCATCATGGTTGAAAACAATGCCAAACAGTGGTATCAGGACAAGGCATATATCATCACCGATCCCCAGACAACCGATGTGAACAACTGGGGCAGCCTGCGCCTGCCGGCCAACAGTATGGCCCAGGGGCTGGAGGGGAATGACCTGAACCGGCTGCTGATCAACGAGGGCTATAACCTCGGTGATTTCCTGATGTATCTGCGGGATGACTGCGGTCTGAAAGTGACGGCTGCCAAGCTGATGAAGGCCCGCAGCCTGACCGCCAAGGCGACGACTTCAGCGCCGGTCTGCGCAGCCCTGGGCCTTTCCGAGAAGGAATTCGATCAGTACTGGCGGAACTGGTTCATCAGCCGGCGGAAAGTCATTTCGGCGAATATGTATGACCAGATCGCCGCCAGTCCGTACAAACGGCTGATCCGCAGTACCATCGTGGAACCGGGCAAGGAATATCCGGTGAAGCTGGAGCGCGATGAGAGCTATTTCCTGCGGCTGCGCGGCTTTGTCCAGAAAACCCGCAATACGGATCAGCCGGTTGTGATGATCCCGGATGATAACCTGCGGGAGGTATTCCCGGCAGCGACCCTGGTGCCGGCAGCGACCTACTACAATACGGCAAAGGGCGTCTTCATTCCGGCCTTTGTGGACTACAGCGTATCCAACAACTGGCTCGGCATCATGGAGATCCACGGGGCTGTCGGGCAGGCAAAGACATCCGGGGAAGCCGGGTATATGCTCTATGCGCTGGGCCAGACGAAAAAACCGGTGCTGGAAGATGACCCGGACAACGCCGCGCTGATCATCCATCTGCCGGAACTGGAAGGCTATGCGAAAAAGGGCATCATTGACGGCTGGCAGGTGACTTTAAAGACAAGCACCGGCGTCAAGGCATCAAACTATCCGGGCATCGACAAGGCCGGCCGCTCCCTCAAAGTGCACTACGCGGATATCTGGGACAAGGATAATCCGTACAGTCCGATCGATGTCGAAGTGACCTTTACGGAATATGTGACCGATACCAAGGGGACAAGACACCTGGGCATTCAGTCCGAGACGGCAGAGATCACGATCACACCGAAGAAGATCAAGACCGAAGGCGCGTTTATCCCGTATGACGGGCCGGTGTATATTATTCCGGAACAGTTTACCGTCGGCAGCGTCAATTTCCTCTTTAACAGCATCACCGGCTATGCGGGACTGGACAGCGAGGAATGGGAACCGACCGGGCAGAAGGCCAATGCCATCATGGGTCAGCCGCATCTGACCATTACCGAAGACGGACATTTCACC
>JAFWEA010000208.1 GCA_017543005.1 Solobacterium sp.
ATTACCTGCGTCGAAAGCTTCGACTATGAGGTGGTGGACAGGATCTACCGCCCGTATGACAACCTTTCGCTGAATGTCATCCTGCACGCCGACGGCCGGGTGGACCGGAAGGTCATCGGGGTCTTCGGCGAGGCTATCAAGGCCAAGGCTGACTGTGCCAGGCAGTGGAAGCGGCTGAAAGAGATCTTCCGCAGCCCCTCGCTGCAGCTGGTGACCTTCACGATTACCGAGAAGGGGTATGCCCTGAAGAATGAAAACGGTGAATACTATCCGTTTGTCCTGCAGGATATCGAAAAAGGCCCTGAAACTGTCACCAGTGTGCCGGCGATCCTGGCGGCGATGCTGAAGGAGCGCTTCGCAGCCGGCGGTACACCGCTGGCCCTGGTCTCCATGGACAACTGTTCCCGCAATGGTGAAACGCTGCGCAATGCCGTCCTGGCCATCGCGGCAGAATGGCATAAAGCCGGAAGGGTCAGTGATGACTATATGGCCTATGTCAGCGATGAAAATACCGTTGCCTTCCCGTGGACGATGATCGACAAGATCACGCCGCGGCCCAGCGAGGCAATTGCTGCAGATCTTGAAGCCCGGGGCCTGGAGAACATGCACCCGGTGATCACCGCGAAGCAGACCTTCATTGCGCCGTTTGTCAACGCGGAAGGACCGCAGTACCTGGTGGTTGAGGATCATTTCCCCAACGGCCGGCCGCCGCTGGAAAAAGCCGGGGTGTACATGGCCGACCGCGAAACGGTGAACAAGGCCGAACGCATGAAGGTGACCGTCTGCCTGAATCCGATCCATACCGCCCTGACAACTTATGACTGCATGCTTGGCTATGATCTGTTCGCCGATGGCATGCATGATCCGGAGCTGGCGGAACTGGCCCGGCTGGTCGGCTATGTGGAAGGCATGGACGTGGTGCCGGATCCGGGCATTCTGTCCCCGAAGGCATTCCTGGATGAACTGTTTGAAGAACGGTTCCCGAACCGGTATCTCGGGGATACGTCCCAGCGGATCTCCGTGGACATCTCGCAGATGACAGCCATCCGCTTCGGTGAAACGATCAAGGCTTATGTCCGGAAGTACGGTTCGGCAGAACGGCTGACCGCACTGCCGCTGGCCATCACCGGCTGGCTCAGATACATGCTGGCCGTGGATGATAACGGCAACCTGTTTGAACTGGCCCCGGATCCAAGAGGGGAAGAAATCTGGAAGTATATGCAGACGCATTTCCGTCTGGGTCATCCGGAAGAAATCGGGGATCAGCTTCAGCCGATCCTCAGCAACGCCAATCTCTTCGGCATGAATCTCTACGAAGCCGGCCTCGGAAAAAAGATCGAGACAATGTTTGCCGAGGAAATTGCCGGTCCGGGTGCCGTCAGAGCAACTCTCAGGCATTATCTGAAAACCGGATCCTGATTGTTTAACAATGAAAACTGCCTTGCACAGGCAGTTTTTCTTGTGTTACATAATACGTAAATATCTTTTGTGAAGGGAGACAGTACTATGGCATTGATTCAGGTTAACTATCTGTCAAAAGCGTTATTCCGCACGGTCCCGGTACAGGTGATCCTGCCGGTGGACAGAATCTCATTTGAAACTATGGACTATGAGCCGGTTCAGCAGAAGTTCAAGACCCTGTACCTGCTGCACGGGCTGCTGGGCAACTATACGGACTGGGTCAGCGGCACCCGCATCCAGCGCTGGGCCGAAGAAAAGAATCTGGCCGTTGTCATGCCTTCGGGAGACAATTCCTTCTATGTCAACAGCCAGGTGGTCAACAATGATTACGGTGAATTCATCGGTCATGAATTGGTCGAAGTGACCAGACGCATGTTCCCGCTGTCGGACAGGCGTGAGGATACCTTCATTGCCGGTCTTTCCATGGGCGGCTTCGGGGCCCTGCGCAACGGCATCAAGTATGCCGATACGTTCGGCTACGTGGCCGGGCTGTCCAGCGCGGTGCATCTGTTTGAGGAAAATGCGGACAATGTGGCCGGGGAAGGGCAGGTTTTCGGAGATATCGCTGTTGCCCGCAAAACGGACAAGAATCCGAAGGTAGCACTGACGGAGGTACTGCAGGCGGGAAAGACGCTGCCGAAGTTCTATATGGCCTGCGGCCTGTCTGACGGCCTCTTGGCCAGTAACCGGGATCTGCATGAATTCCTGGTTGAGCATGGTGCTGATGTGACCTATGTTGAGGAACCGGGGGCTCATGAGTGGGATTTCTGGGACAGGCAGATCAAATGTGTGCTGGACTGGCTGCCGCTGGAGGCAGACAATGCCGGCATGAACAGCGGCAACGTACAGAAATAAGCAAAAGAAATACCGGATGGCTGTCCGGTATTATTCTTCTTCCATGTATGTGGCTTCCAGACGCTTGTCGACCGGCGGCAGGGAACTGTCGTCAATCAGCTGCAGGATCCGGCTGGCGGCGTACTGGCCCATTTCATCGGTAGGCTGTTCGATGACCCGGCTGAGCATGGTATGGGGATCCTTGCCGGACATGAAGCCGACCAAGGTGACATCTTCGGCCGGCTTGCGCTGGCGGTAGAGATAATGCACCAGGTCCTCGGTCAGACGTTCGTTGGAGATGATCACCGCCGTGCAGCCGTCGGATACGAGTTTTTCATAGCAGACCGGGGAGGAATTCCGCAGCGAGTCACTGGGCACGCAGTTGGCTTCCAGGTGCAGATCCTTCATCGCGTCCAGATAGGCATTGGTCCGCTCAACGGTGGTGGACAGCTGGGCCCGGGCTCCGATCATGCCGATGCGGGAATGGCCTTCCTGATGCAGGCGGATCACCGCCCGGTAAACAGCCTGATAGGTGGAGATATAGACACTGTCGACAGTGCTGTCATCCGGCTTGCGGTCAATCAGGATGACCGGAATATCGCCGGGCAGATACTTCTGCAGCTCGTTCCAGTCCATCTGCGCAGTGGAAAGAATCAGACCGTCCACAGAGGACCTTGTGACGGCCGCCAGGTGGTTCTTTTCGCGCTGCCAGTCTTCATGCGTATTGGCCAGCAGCAGCTGATAGCCCCGGGCCGACAGAGCATTTTCAATCGATTCGATCAGGGAGACGAAAAAATAGTTGTCGACATCGGAGATGATGAACTGGATCTTGCCGGTCTTGCCGGTTTTCAGTGTCCGGGCCGACGCATTGGGCACATAGTTCAGCTCCCGGATCGCCTGGTTGACCTTGTCCCGTGTACCCTGTGAAACATATCGGGTATTATTTAAAACGTGGCTGACCGTCGTGGTGGACACGCCGGCCCGGCGGGCTACATCAATCATACTGACGGGATTCTTTTTTTCGGTCATAAAAAAGCCTGCCTTTCAAGCGTTATTATAGCCCCGGAAAAGGCCATGTCAAAGATTTCGCAAAGGGGTATGAAAGGAAACCGAAAACAGTTTTTGGGTTTCTTTCGAAAAAGTTCTTTACAAAACTTTTATAAGTGTGGCATTATGGGGGCGTCGTTGAGCAATCGTTTGCGCAATCGATTGCAGATCACTGAGACACCTGAAGGGCAATACCTTCAAATAATTTTTGGCCCATTGGGAAAGCGCTTACAGCGCAATGGGAAAGGAGAGAACAGATTATATGTCACTCGTCAGCTTAAATTTCGAAAGCGAATACCTGAACCAGAACGAGACCGTGGAAATCATCCTGCCGGACAAGCCGCGCGGGGTTGCCATGAAGAAGTTCTACACCCCGGAAAAGAAGTACAAGGTGCTCTGGCTGCTGCACGGTACCTATGGTGATGCGACTGACTGGCTGCGGCGGACAAGAATCGAACTGTATGCCAGCGAGAAGGATATGATCGTTGTCATGCCTTCCGCCATGAACAGTGACTATGTCAACTGGCCGAAGTTCGGTCTGGGATACAATTTCATGGATTTCTTCGTCAAGGAACTGATGCCGCTGGTCTACAGTTGGTTCCCGGCTTCCCCGAAGAAGGAAGACAACTTCATCGCCGGTCTGTCCATGGGCGGTGAGGGTGCCGCTTCCATCGGTCTGACCCATCCGAATCTCTTCAGCAAGATCGGCTGCCTGTCGTTCCCGCTGATCAACTACCATGTCCACAGCGACGGCAACTTCATTACCGGTGCCGAAGCCAAGGGCATGAGCCTGCGGTTCAAGAACGAAGTTGAAAACTGCGGCGGCATGGAAGAATTCATGAAGTCTCCGTACAACGCCTGGGACATCTTCTTCGAAGGCAAGAATAGACTCCCGAAGATGTACTTCTATATCGGTGATGAGGACTTCCTCTACAAGGCGCATCTGGAATTCAAGGATGCGGTCGAAAAGAGCGGCAAGAAAGTATTCATCAAGGAATATCCGGGCTACCATCACGAATGGCGGATCTGGGATATGGCCATTGAAGACTTCATCAACCAGTGCGATCCGGACACCATCGGGGCCGGCAACCGCTTCTGATTCTGGCTTTTACAGAAGAAATTCTGTTGAGCATATGCAAATTCATTTCAGAACAAATTTAGGAGGAAAAGAAATGAAAAAGTTCAAGAGTTTGGCTACACTCGGACTCGCTCTGACCATGGCTGCCAGCCTCGCAGGCTGCTCCAACGGCGGCGCGTCCACACCGTCCGAAGCTCCGGCTGAGGAAGAAACAACAGTCAAGATCGGCTTCACAGCCATGAACCTGACTGACCCGTTCCAGATTGCTGTCCGTGACACAGTCAAGGAACTGGCAGAAGCTGAAGGCTGGGAATTCCAGTCCGGCGACGGCAATGGCGACAACGCCAAGCAGATCAACCTGTGCGAAGACATGATCAATGCCGGTATCACACACCTCGTTCTGTGC
>JAFWEA010000209.1 GCA_017543005.1 Solobacterium sp.
GTAAAACGATATGAAAGCTGTTGTCCTTTGTGCAAAGAAGATGAACTATGATCATCTGCTCGATTTCTCCACCCTGTGCGAGGAAGTGGCTGTCTATGATGACGCGGATGAGACGAAGATGGCAGAACGTCTGCAGGGGGCTGAGATCCTCATTACCAAGGAAAACCAGGTGACCGCCGAAATGATTCAATCCTTTCCGGATACACTGAAGATCATTGTGGAAGCCGGAACCGGATACAACAACATTGACCTCAAGGCCGCTTCCGACAAAGGCCTGCTCGTCTGCAATGTCCCTTCCTATTCCACTGATTCGGTTGCCCAGATGGCCTTGATGTTTATCCTGATGTGCGCTTCTTCCATGAAACAGCAGATTTCCATGCTGGACCGGGGCGACAAGCGCAGCTTTACGGAATATCTCCAGGTCGATCATGATGAAGTCTTTGGGAAAACTCTGGGGGTCATCGGTGAAGGCCACATCGGCGGACGGGTTGTGGCCCTGGCCAGGGCCTTCGGCATGCAGGTACTTGTCTATCGGCGCAGACCCTTGCCTGACCGGGAAGGCGTCCGTTATGTCAGCCTGCCGGAGCTGCTGAAAAACAGTGACTATATCTCCCTGCACTGCCCGCTGACTAAGGATACCCGGCATCTGATCAGCCGTGAAGCCCTGGCCATGATGAAGCCGACTGCCTGGCTGATCAACACCTCCCGCGGCCCGCTGATCGATCAGGAAGCCCTGCTGGAGGCACTGCGGAACCATGCCATTGCCGGTGCTGCGCTGGATGTGCAGGAATACGAACCGCTGGATCCGGACAGTCCCCTGTTTGACCTGGACAATGTAATTCTGACTCCGCACATCGGCTGGCAGACAAAAGCAGCCCGCCAAAGACTGCTGCAGATTATCCGCCAGGATATCGAAGCGTACCGGAACGGTGCCCCGGTCAACGTCGTGAATAATTAATAATTCTGTTTGACCGCCGGTCAATAAACTATGCTATGATAAAGACAACATGAAAGGATGGAATACAATGGAAACTACTCGTACATATATTCTTCCCTATGACAGCTCTGCCCAGTCAGTTGCCTATGCACTGGCCGAATACCTCGATGTTGAGAAGAACATGATCACCCAGACCATGCGGACCCGCAACGGCTATACAGTTCAGTGCAAGGGAGACGCAACGGCCGAATGGACAAAATACATCGGCATGGACGCAGCCCTGTCCGTCGCCATGACCCAGATCGATGATGAACTCACCGTCGTCATCGGTACGGACAAATGGATGGAAAAGCTCGGCATTGCGGCCGTCGGCTCGATCTTCTTCCAGCCGCTGCTGATCACAGCCGGCATCGGGGCTCTCCGCCAGGCTACCCTGCCGCAGGATATCTTCCGCTTCATTGAAGACTTCCTCGGTGTCGAGCCGGTTGAAAAGACAGTTCCGGAACGTTCGGAACCGGTGGCTGAAAAGCCGGAAGTCATGCTGTGCCCGAACTGCGGGGCCGCCAACAAGATCGGTTCCCACTTCTGCCGGGAATGCGGTGAAAAGCTGATCAAGCCGGTTGTAAAGTGCCCGGAATGCGATGCTGTCCTGGAAGGTGACGAAACCTTCTGCCCGTACTGCGGCAAACGCCTGAAATAATCAAAATGAACCTGGCAACAGGTTCTTTTCATTTCCGGTGATATCATGTACACTTTAACAGTGTGATCGGAGGCAACCATGAGCAAAGCAGGAATTACCATGCTGGGAACGATCAGTGTCATGTTCACGCTGATGACACTGTTTTGTCTGTACCGGCTGGCGACCGGGTATACACCGGCAATCGGCGCAGCCATCCCGTGTCTTCTGGTCTCGGTATATACCGGCTGGCTGGCTTATCATTTTCTGCATAAGAAACCGGTTGACAACGAAGACGAAGACGACTGAGCGATCTGAAAAGGTTCGGGCAATGACCCGAACCTTTTTTGTGTATCAGTGATTGAAGGCATCCGGCAGATCGTTTTCCAGCAGGATCGTATCAGCCGGGGTGGCATTCTTCCAGACCCAGTCAAACGCTTCCTTTACCGTTGCCAGCACATGGACATGGGCCATGTCAAAGCCGGAATCCTCCAGGCCCTGCCGGATGGCATGAACCTGCTTTTCACCGACCAGGATGACTTCGTCGGCACAGCCCTTCATCTGGGTGCCGAAGGTATGATTGATTTCATCCTGACGGTCGCCAAGCTCGATCATGCCCGGAGTAACGATGATGCGCTGGCCGGGCATCCTGGCCAGGACATCCAGGGCCATTGCCGCGCCGCTGGGGTTGGCATTGAAGGCATCGTCGATGAACGAATAGCCGCCGATGATCTTCTTCTCCAGGCGGTGCTCCACCTGCTTCATCTCCCGGACAGCCCGCTGAATCCGCGGCCAGGGAATATCAAGGCTTCTGGCCACGGCCACGGCCGAAAGAATATTCAGGATATTGAGCTCACCGAGCAGCTTTGTCTCAAACGGATAACTCTCCCCTTCGGCCTGCACGGTGAAGGATGATCCGTATGGACCGTAATCAATATCGACAGCCCGGTAATCAACATCCTCATGCCGGATGCCGTAAGTCAGGATCCTGACCGGGTTTTTAATCTGATAGTTCCGGATCAGTTCATTGTCATAATTCAGAATACCGGTACCGTCCGGCGGCAGCAGTTCAATCATCTGCATCTTCTCCCGGGTGATGTTTTCCTGGGAGCCGAAGGTCTGCAGGTGCTGCGGGCCGATCGAGGTGACCACCCCGATGCCCGGATGGACAAAGTTCATCAGTTCCGTGATATCACCGACATGATCGGCACCCATCTCACAGACAAAGACCTGGTGAATGGGCTGCAGCAGTTCCCGGATCGTCCGGGTAATGCCCATCGGTGTATTGTAGGACGCCGGGGTCATCAGGGACAGATACTGTTCGGATACCACCGACTGGATAACATTCTTGGTGGACGTCTTGCCATAGCTTCCGGTAATGCCGATGCGGATCAGATCAGAGTGCTTCCGCAGGATATCCTTTGCCTCATTGAGATACCGGTTCCGGCCGGCCTTTTCGATCGGGGCTGTGATAACCGCCATGGGATAGACCAGCAGCCAGGGCAGACAGGTGGAAAGCAGCGGCGCGCTGATCCGGAAGAACGCCGGCACGAAATTCAGAGCCACGGCACAGATGAGCGCCAGTA
>JAFWEA010000210.1 GCA_017543005.1 Solobacterium sp.
CCGCCGGTACCGTTGATCATCGGTGAACGAAAGTCGCAGAAATCCCCGGCATCCAGCAGAAGATCCTCCTCCTGCCGGTGTTTCTCCAGATAACCGCCGATCTTCAGGAAGGCATCGAAGTGGCTGTGAATATCATTTGTGTGCCAGATGGTCAGTGTCTTCATTCTCAGTCTCCGCTGTCAAAGGTAATCACCAGCTGCACCTGATCCGCGGCGGCTTCGTGCAGCCGGTTTGATATTTCTTCCGCCTTCAGGGAACAGCCGTAAGGAATCACGACATCAAAGGAAAGAACCGGCGGTTTCCCGGCCGGATCCACCCGCAGGTCATGGAAGGTTATCCGGCTGTCCATTGCCCGCAGCTGCGTCTGAACCAGTTTCCGGTATTTCAGCGTTAGCGGGTCTGTTTCATCATACGGATCCGCATGAATCGTCATCCGGATGCCGAGTTCACTTTCAATCTGCTGTTCAGCCCGGTCTACGATCCGGTGGGCTTCCAGCAGGCTCATATCCGCCCGCACCTCCGCATGCACGCTGCCCAGCCGTCTGGCCGGCCCGTAATCATGTACTTCCAGATCATGAATACCATGGATTTCCGGCTCGGCTTCAAGAATGCGGATGATATGTTCCCGCACATCCTGCGGCAGCGGCTGGCCGAGAATCCGGTTGATGACATCCTGGCCCATCTCAAAGCCGGAGCGCAGGATAAACAGTGAAACCAGCAGTCCGGCCAGGCCGTCAAACGGCAGAGTGCTGCCGGTCTTCTGCAGCAGCAGCGCCGCGATCGTCATCAGGGTCACCAGGGCATCACTGCGGGCATCCAGGGCACTGGCCCGGATCGCCACATTATCGGTACAGCCGGCAATCCTGCTGTTAAAGCCGGACAGCCAGAGTTTCATGGCTGCCGTCAGGCCGAGGATCACCAGCATCCCTCCGGAAACCAGGGCCGGCTCCGGGTGCAGGATATGCTCAATGCCGCCGCGCAGCAGCTGCAGACCGACAGCGGCCACTGCCATGGTCAGCACAAAACCGACGATGTATTCCATCCGTCCGTGACCGTAAGGATGTTCGTGGTCGGCCGGCTTGCTGGCCAGTCTGAAGCCGGCCAGCGACAGAATGCTGCTGAGACAATCTGTCAGATTATTGAAGGCATCCGAAACAACCGAATAGGAATGCAGCACAAAGGCAACCGCCAGTTTAACGGCAAAAAGCAGCAGATTGACAACAATGCCTGTTCCGCTGCTCAAAGCGCCATAAGCCAGCCGCACCTCGGGACGTTCCGGATGCCGGCTGTCAGACACAAATTTTTCGATCAGATATCTGTACACAAAGGCTATTTTACCCTAATCGATTCTATTTCTCCATTGTTTTACCATCATGACATGCCGGCGGTAATTACGCCATTTCTTCAGCCCCAGCAGCACGCTCACCGGACCGAAGATCAGCAGCACCAGACTGAGCAGGCCATAGGAGCGGACCGGCACATCCGCGGCCAGATACGGGACCAGGTCCGGCGGCAGGATCATGGCGGCGATCAGGCAGATGCCGGCAGCCGGCCAGAGGATCCGTTCGGTTTCCCGGATCGCCTTGACGGAGCTCTCCTGCCATAACAGTGCATAGATGACATTGCACAGCGACAGCAGCGGCAGGACCCGCATGGCCGCATGCAAACCGGTCTGTTCACCATA
>JAFWEA010000211.1 GCA_017543005.1 Solobacterium sp.
CTGATGCCGGTGTTCAACCTCGGCAACGCGCTGCTGATCCTGACGGTCTCACTGTGTGTGGTGATGCTGTTCTCGCAGTTCTTCACGACATATGAAAAATGCTGGTTCATGTCCATCATGACCCTGGCCACAATCGTTTCGGTCTTTTTCCCGGAAGAGAGTGCCAACGGGGTCAACGGCATCTGGATCATGCTGCTGTATCTGCTGGATACGTTCCTGAATATTCTGTGTGAGCTGCTGATTTCAAAGCAGTCCAGATATAACTTCCTGGTCTCGGTGGCGGTGGAGATCACTGAAATTGTCATCAGCCTGGTGCTGATGTACCGGTTTGCCACGATGGTGGTGACACTGCTGTTCTGGCTGCCGATTGACATCATCAGCTATATCAACTGGACCAAGCATCTGGATGATGACGAAGAGGAACTGACGAAAGTCAGAAGGCTGAAAGGTTATCAGGAAGTGCTGGTCATCCTGGCCATTGCGGTCTGGACCGTTGTGGTCGGCTGGCTGATGAGCGGCCTGAACATCCGGACAGACTTCTTCGGCGGCAACCGTGATCTGGAAGTCCTGATCATCTACTTGGATGCCTGTGCCTCGGCAGTGGGCATCGCCAACGGTCTGTTTATCTTCTTCCGCATGCGGGAACAGTGGATCGCCTGGTATATCTGTGCGATTCTGGAAGCGGTCATGAATATCCTGGCCGGTCAGTATGTGCTGCTGGTGCTGAAACTCGGGTATTTCACGAATACGACCTACGGCTACATCAAATGGAGCCGGTATATCAAGACCCACCGGGAAGAAGAAATGACACTGTTCTAAACACGGATTGATATCAGACGCAAAAGTTAGTAAAATATCCATATCAAAAACGAAAGCAGGTGTATTATGGCAATTGAATCAGGAGATTTTAAAACAGGACTGACGCTGATCGTGGACGGAGATCCATGGGTTGTTCTGGATTTCATGCATGTTAAGCCGGGCAAGGGTGCTGCCATTCTGCAGACCAAGATGAAGAATCTGAAGACCGGGGCTACGCAGGAAAGAAACTTTAACGCATCAACCAAATTCGAAGCGGCAAATATCGAGAGAATCACAGCGACATTCTCTTATTCCGCTGACGACACATATTACTTCATGGATGTCGAAACCTATGAGACATATGAAGTAAATGAAAAGCAGATCGAAGAGAAGAAGTATTATATTACCGACGGTCTGGAAGTCGTACTGATGAGATTCGAAGGAAACATCCTCGATGTCGGTCTGCCGGCTAGCGTCCAGCTGACCATCGTTGAGACCACACCGGTCATCAAGGGTGCTCCGTCAACCCAGACAAAGGTTGCGACCACAAATACCGGTCTGACACTGCGGGTGCCGCAGTTCATTGACCAGGGTGAAACCATCTCGGTCACAACCAGCGACGGCAAGTACGCAGGAAGAGCTTAATAAAAGCTCTTTTTTCTGATCTATGAAAAGAACAGTGCTGATTACGGGGGCAAGCGGGGGCATCGGGAGTGCCATTGCCCGGCAGCTGGCGGAAAACGGTGATGACATTGTCATTCACTATTATCAGGCAGAAGAAAAAGCCCGCCAGCTTCAAAAGGAACTGACGGAGGTCTATGGCGTGCGGGCTATGACGATACAGGCGGATGTGGCGGATGAAGCGGCTGTCGACCGGATGTTTACGGCGGTGGAAAACGAACTCGGGCCGGTATCCGTATTGATCAACAATGCGGCCATGGACATGCCGGATCTGTTCTCGCGCAAGGATGCGGCTACCTTCCGGCGGATCCTTGATGTCAATGTGGTGGGGGCCTTCAACTGCGCGCACCGGGTGTACCGTTCCATGATGGACAGGGAATACGGACGGATCGTCAATATATCCTCGACCAACGGCATCAATACCTATTATCCGATGTGCCTGGATTATGATGCGTCCAAGGCGGCCCTGATCTCCCTGACCCATAACCTGGCGGTCCAGTTTGCCCCGTATGCGACGGTCAACGCCGTAGCCCCGGGCTTCATCGGGACGGAGAAGGAACTGGAAGGCTACGACGAGGAGTTCCTGAAGCAGGAAACGGAAAAGATCCTGTTAAAAAGATACGGGCAGCCTGAAGAGGTTGCCCGCCTGGTACGGTTTCTGGTCAGTGACGAAGCCGCATATATCAATAACAGTGTGATCCGCATCGACGGCGGACAGATGGGAAGCTGCTAAGCTTCCTTTTTCTTTGCCTTGGTCAGCGCCAGCATGACGGACAGCTTGCCGTATTCCAGCGACAGGCCGCCCTGCATGTACAGCGTATAGGGCGGGATGACCGGGGCATCGGCACTCAGTTCAATCGTGCTGCCCTGGGTAAAGGCCCCGCAGGCCATGACCTCGTCAAACGGATATCCCGGCATCGGGGCCGGCATGACCCGGACAAAGGAATCAATCGGTGAAGATTCCTGCAGGCCCTGGGTAAACCGGACCAGGCTGTCCTTATCACCGAGTTCAACCGTCTGGATGATATCGGTGCGGAACTCATCATAGCGCGGAGATACGTTACGGTAACCGAGTTTTTCCATCATATAGGCAGTAAACACGGCGGTTTTCAGAGCCCCTGATACGGCCCTCGGGGCCATGAAGAGACCCTTGAAGAAGGCGTTGTTCAGGTTGAAGTTTGCGCCCTGTTCCTTGCCCAGGCCCGGGGCAGTCAGCCGGTCAGCCGCCATGGCGATCAGATCAGCCCGCCCGGCCAGATACCCGCCGGTCGGGGCAACCCCGCCGCCCAGGTTTTTCATCAGCGACCCGACAACCAGGTCCGCGCCGGCATGGCCCGGTTCCCGGTCCTCCACCAGTTCACCATAGCAGTTGTCCACCATGATGATGACATCTGTGTTGACTTCCCGGATCCGCTTGACCAGATGTTCGATCTGGGCAATGGTCAGGGATTTCCGGGCGGAGTAGCCGCGGGAACGCTGGATTTCCACCAGCTTGACATCATTTCTCTTCAGACGTTCAACAATCGCTTCTTCATCAAACTCATTGTTGATGAGGTCGATCTGTTCATAAAGAACACCGGCCTTTTTCAGGGACTGGCTGGAATCCCCGTAGAGACCGATCATCTCCTGCAGGGAATCATACGGGGTGCCGGTCAGGGAAATCATCGTGTCGCCATGCCGCAGCAGGGCAGAGAAGGCCAGCCAGAGAGCGTTGGTGCCGCTCATGATATGCGGGCGGACCAGGGCATCCTCGCAGCCCAGCACTGCCGCAAAGATCTTCTCCAG
>JAFWEA010000212.1 GCA_017543005.1 Solobacterium sp.
CTGGTCATGGGTTACGTAGATAAACGTTGTATCAATGCGCTGGCGGAGCTTGATGATCTCGGCCCGCATCTGGTTTCTCAGCTTGGCATCCAGGTTGGACAGCGGTTCGTCCATCAGCAGCACCTTCGGTTCCCGGACAATCGCCCGGCCGATGGCAACTCTCTGCCGCTGGCCGCCGGACAGGGCCTTCGGCTTGCGGTCCAGATACTCCGTGATGCCGAGAATCTCAGCCGCTTCATTGACCTTTTTGTCCATGACATCCTTCGGCACATGGCGCAGTTCGAGCGGGAACTGCAGGTTCTGCCGGACGGTCATGTGCGGATACAGGGCATAGTTCTGGAAGACCATGGCAATATCCCGGTCTTTCGGAGCCACATCATTCATCCGCTTGCCGTCAATGAACAGATCACCGCGGGTGATATCCTCCAGCCCGGCCACCATGCGCAGGGTTGTCGACTTGCCGCAGCCGGAAGGACCGACCAGGACAATGAATTCCTTGTCGGCAATCTCAAGGTTGAAAGAATCAACCGCCACAACACCTTCTTCGGTAATCTTCAGGTTGCTTTTGCGCTTGGGCGCATCGTCATCCTTTTTCTTTTTCTTTTTTGTGTCTTCCGCCGTGTTGGGATAGATCTTCTGGATATTTTTCAGACTGACTGTTGCCATGATGGTTCCCCCTTTCAGTACGGTCTGTTCAGGTCGGATATGCTGTCTCCGGCCGCAAAGTCATATGGGATTGTTTCGTGGACTGCCGGCCGCTTGGTGTTGATCTGCAGCAGCAGGGTTTCCACGGTACGGCTGGCCAGCCGGCCGGTATCCTGCCGGATCGTTGCCAGGCAGGGATTGGTATAACTGCCGAAGCCGATGCCGTCAAAACCGATCATCGATATGTCTTCCGGGATCCGTTTTCCCATGGTGCGCAGGCCTTTCATGGCCCCGATCGCAATCATGTCGCCCAGGGCGAAGACAGCCGTCAGATCCGGATCCTTCTGCAGCAGCCGGATCATGCCGGCCTCTCCTTCGGCCATGGTGAAGCCGCAGCCTTCATAGTCCCGTTTCTGAATGAATTCGATGCCGTGTTTCTGCAGTTCGCCCACGGCCCCCGTAAAGCGTTTCATGCTGTTGTCTTCCGGGAAAGAATCCGGATAGCCGCCCAGGATGCCGATGCGCCGATGACCGGCCGCAATCAGCCGCCTGACCGCTTCCGCTGCAGCCGCGGTATCATCGGTGCAGAAACTCGAGAGCTGCGGATAACCCAGCCCCGATGCGTCAGCTGTGACCAGCACTGCCGGCACATTGATCCCGGCAAACCCAGCCCGGAAATTGCGCAGACTGCCGCCCAGGAAAATCAGCCCTTTCGGCCGGCTGCGGGAAATGATCCGCACCGCTTCGGCAATCTCATCTGCCTGCTCATCCAGGAATGTGACGTTCACGCTCTCGCCATGCACCCGCATGCTGATCTGAATGGCTTCGAGAATGGATTCCAGAAACGGATTGCCGATGCCCTTGACAATCACCGTCACCGGGGAGTGCTGGGTCTTTTTCAGCAGTTTGGCATTGTCGTTCGGCTGAAAATTCTGTTCCCTGATCACCCGTTCAATGATCTCCCGGGCAGCCGGGCTGACATCGCTGCGGTTGTTTATGACCCTGGATACGGTACCGATGCTGTATCCTGATAATCTTGCTATATCCTTGATGGTTACCATAATCGATCGTTAACGTTTCCGTAAACGTTTCCACGGTTTTATGATAGCGCTTTCAAGTTAAACCGTCAATGACCCGTATCAAAAAAAGCAGGAATTTCTTCCTGCTCAGCCTTCCGTTTCCGGCAGATCAATACCGTCTTTGTGATTGTACAGCCGGTAGATCATCATGGCCAC
>JAFWEA010000213.1 GCA_017543005.1 Solobacterium sp.
CGTGTTGTGCGGCGCCCCGGCGATTTCGCGTCCGGCTACCCGGTTCATCTTGCTGAGTTCCGCCATCAGGCCCTGCTTGTTCTGCAGCCGGCCGGCGGTATCGCACAGCAGGATATCGATGTTGTTGTCTTTGGCATAACGACAGCCGTCCACGATTGCGGCACTGGGATCCCCGTTCTCCCTGCCCTTGATGCAGGGAATATTGAGCCTGGTGCCCCATTCGGCCAGCTGGTCAATTGCTCCTGCGCGGAAGGTATCCGCGGCCGTAAAGGCAACCGTGCGGCCTTCATTGAGATACATGCGGGCCAGCTTTGCGGCTGTGGTGGTCTTGCCGGAACCGTTGACGCCTTCCAGCAGGATGACGGACGGTCCTTTTTCGGCAAAGGTGACCGGCTTATCGGGAATTTCCTCATAGAATTCCTTCATGATCTGCACGAGCCGTTCCACCGCATCGCGGTAGTTGATGCACCAGCGCTGCTGGGCTGATTTCTTCAGCCGTTCGCAGATGATATCAGCTGTTTCAATACCGACATCGCTCTGCAGCAGGACAATGGTCACGAATTCAAGGAACTCGTCATCCACCTTGTCATAACGCTTCTGCAGGTCAGCCATCTGGCTGCCGAACAGGTGCCTGGTCCGGGAAAAACCGGACAGATAGACAGCCTGGTCATCTTTCTTGGAAAATTTCTCTTTCAGTGTATCCAGAAAACTCATGCCTGTGCCCCCTGATCCGCCATACTGACGGCATCCCGCAGTTCCACTTTCAGCATCTGCGACACACCCTGATTCTGCATGGTGACGCCATACAGAACATTGCAGTTCTCCATGGTGCCGGGCCGGTGTGTTACGACAATGAACTGGGTGCGGTTCGTGTAGTTGTGCAGGTACTGGGCAAACCGTTCGACATTGCCCGGATCCAGCGCTGCTTCGACTTCATCCAGAATGACCAGCGGTACCGGTTTGACCTTCAGGATCGCAAAGAGCACGCACAGGGCGATCAGACTCTTTTCACCGCCTGAGAACAGCATGTTGTTCTGGACGGCCTTGCCCGGCGGCTGTGCATCGATATCAATGCCGGTATTGAGAATATCAGACGGATCCTCGAGCACCAGGCGGGCCTTGCCGCCGCCGTAGAGATGCCGGAAGATATCGTTGAATTCCCCGTTGATCTTGTCGAACATCTCCTTGAACTGCTTCGTCATGACCCGGTCCATTTCATCAATGGCCGCCAGGATCTTGTCCCGGCTGTCGGTCAGTTCGGCGATCTGTTTCTTGAGGAACTCATAGCGTTCGTTGACTTCGCTGTATTCCTCCGGCGCGTTCATGTTAATGTTGCCGAGCCGTTCGATATCCGCCCGCAGCTGCAGGACTTCTTCCCGGGCATTCTCAATGGTTTCTCCCGAAGCTCTGGTCCTGGCAAACTCATAGGTCAGCCGGTATTCCGAAGCGAGCCGCTGCAGGTTGTTTTCCATGCGGGTTTCCAGCCGCCCCTGCTCGACGCGGATGGCCCCTGCTTCATTCATCGTATCCTGAAGCTGGCGCCGCAGCTGGCGGATCTGCAGTTCTTTCCGGTCAATATCCTGACTGGAGAGCAGCCGCTGTTCGCGTTTTGATTTAATGGCTGTGGTAATTTCGTCTCTTCTGGAATAGGCGGTATTCAGCTGGTTGATCAGCGAATCATGTTCATGATCGGCTTCCCCCGGGGCAGCCCCTTCGGTTTCCCCGTCAGGCTGCAGCAGTGCGAGATCATTGGTCAGTTTGTCAAACTTGGCCTTCTTGGCATCCACAACCGGTTCCAGGGCCGCAGCCGCGATCCGGTTCTGCTGCAGTTCACGGCTGACGACATCCCGTTCGTGGGCCGCTTCCTCGCTCTTCCGGCGGGCCAGTTCGACTCTGGCATTCTGGGCATCAAGGGAACTTCTGACTTCCTGCAGTTCCTTTTCTGCCGTCACCAGGGTGGTGCTGTGGCGGGTCTTGCCGCCGGTCATTGAACCGCCGCGGTGAATGACTTCACCGGTCAGCGTACAGATTTTATAACCGTGGTTGATGAGGCTGGAAAGCCGGTTGCCGTGTTCCAGCGTATCGACAATCAGCACATTCTGCAGCAGGGAATCCACGACCGGTGCAAACTTGTCATCATAGCTGACAAAGTCCGCGGCCGTACCCAGATAGCCCTCCGTATTGTCACAGATGACCTGGATATCACGGGCTACCCATCTGGGCTTGCAGACGGTCAGCGGCAGGAACGTGGCCCGGCCGCTCTGGTTGCGGGTCAGAAAGGCAATGGCATCACGGGCACACTGTTCGTTGACTGTGACGATATTGTACATGGAACCGCCCAGGGCTTCGGAAATGGCTTCTTCGTAGCCGTCTTCCGGCTTGATGACCTGACCGATGACCCCGAGAATGCCATGCAGCGAACGCTGGTTGTCCATAATGGATTTCGTGCCGGCCTGATGGCCTGCGGAGAACGGATCCCGCAGCATGTTTTCCAGATACTGCCGGCGGTTCTGCAGGCTTCTGAGCATGCCCTGGGCCGACTCGAACTCATTGTTCAGATCAAACAGTTTCTGGGCTGTCTGCGACAGTTTCTGGCTGCCCAGGCTGATATTGGTACGGATCGTCTCAAAGCGTTCCTGACGGTCCTGATATTCCAGCTTGGCCGCTTCCAGAAGTTCCTTTGTCTCGCGGATCTTCTGTTCGCGGTTACCGGTTTCGATGATGTATTTGCTGCGCTCATCCATCTCGGTCTTGCGCGCTTCCAGTGACGTGATCTCATCAACGTTCTGCATCAGGTCTTCCTGCAGGTTGGTGATGTCCCTTTCCAGCTGGGCATTGTCTTTCTTCTGGGCCTCGATCTGCCCTTCCCCGACCTGGATGCTGGCCTCTGCCATGGTATTGCGGGTTTCCAGATCAAAGAGCTTCTTCTTTGCTTCTTCGATGCCGGCGTTGATCTCATCGATTTCCTGAACCAGGACAGTGATTTCAATCTCTTCCAGACGCTTCTTCTTTTCCCGGTAGATCTCGGCCTTATGCGCCTGCCGCTTCAGCGGGGATACCTGCTTTTCCAGTTCGGCCAGGATATCCTGGGAACGTTCCAGATTGTTCCGGGTGCGTTCCAGCCGGCTCAGTGATTCGATCTTTCTCTTCTTGTATTTTGCCACTCCGGCAGCTTCCTCGAAAATACCGCGGCGGTCCTGGGGTCTCGCTTCGGCAAACGATACGACGTTGCCCTGCGAAATGATGCTCAGTGAGTCCTTGCCGAGCCCCGTATCAAGAAACAGGTCGACGATATCTTTCAGCCGGACGACATTGCGGTTGATCAGGTACTGTGCTTCCCCGTCCCGGAACAGTCTCCGGGTCACTTCGATTTCATCCTTCTCGGTATTCAGAACATGGGAACCGTTGTCAAAAACAAGCGTGACTTCCGCCATGTTCAGCATGCGCCGGTCAGCACTGCCGGAAAAGATGACATCGTGCATCTTTTCACCGCGCATCTGCCGGGCACTCTGTTCACCCAGCACCCAGCGGACCGCATCGGAAATATTGGATTTCCCGCAGCCGTTGGGACCGACGATCCCGGTGATCGGATTGTCAAACGAAATGACAGTTTTATCGGCAAAGGATTTGAATCCCTGCATTTCAATCCGTTTTAAAAACATTGTAATCTCCTAAGATACGCAGATTATTATACCAAATGGCCTGATGCGAGGAAAGCACTAATCATGCTTCAGGCCCCTGTTTATCGCGAATAAACAGCGATTCTTATGCGAAAAAAGCCATCCCGTATACCGGGATGGCAGTGCGTTGATCAGTTCTTCTCTTTCAGCAGGGCAATGATTTCCTCAAGGGCCTTGAGTTCATCGCTCTTGACCGGCTCCGGCTCCGGTTCGGGAGCAGGTTCTTCCGGCTTCTTGTGCAGCTTGTTGATGGCCTTGACCAGGAAGAAGATGCACAGCGCAATGATCAGGAAATCGATGATGTTCTGAATGAACTGGCCGTACTTGAGGTAGACATTGGCTGCCTCATCCCCCTTGTCAACGAGCAGAATCGACAGTGTCGAGAAATCGTCGATCTTGAAGATACCGGCAATCAGCGGCATCAGGATATCATTGACCAGCGAGGAGACGATTTTACCGAAAGCGGCACCGATCATCATGCCTACAGCCAGATCCATGACATTGCCCTTCAGGGCGAATTCTTTAAATTCTTTCAAAAAGTTCTTCATATGCTTCCCCTATGATCTCCTTTTGTTCAGCCGGAGTTTCTTCCGTGAAAATGATGTAACTGCCCATGCAGTCGGGATTTTCCGCCCGGTAAGGCTCCGGTTCCAGAATCTCCAGGAGACTCTTCCTATACCTTAGAGGGTAAACTTTTTTGAGACCGTCTTCAAGATATTTGCCGCGGTTTTTTGTGCTGATGCCGTTTTTGATGTACATCAGCGTCCGGCGGCCGTACACGAGCCGGTAGAACGGCGGCACAAAGCCATAACGTTCCGCAAAGGCCTGCATGGTGGCCCGGATATGGCCGTCCTGCATTTCACTCGACAGGATGATGCTTTCGGCTCCGGCTTTAAACAGGAATGCGGCCGCATAGCTGTTTGTGCAGTTGAAGGACAGGCCTGCAATATAGGTTCCCGGGGCACTCAGGTCACCGATCTGCGAACGGATGCACTGTTCCGGTACCGGCAGCTGTTTTTCCTGGATGACCGGCATGACCGGCCAGGAACTGTCTGAGGCAGCCCAGGCACAATCTGCGGGCAGATCTTCCCCTTTCCGCTCAGCCTGCACCAGGATCCGCTCAGCCGGTATGGTTACCGGGTTCAGCCTGATATCGTAGTCCTTTGCGCCCTGGCGTACATGGGTAACACTGCGCATGGCAGAAAGACCGTCCAGGGCCTGTCGGCGCAGCTCATTCAATGCCGATACGGAAATAAAGGCATTGCCGCATGTGCCGGATATATCTTTTGCTTCATAGCCGGAATCACCGGTTTTTTCAAAGGCTGCAGCCAGCCGCTGATGATCCAGCGGGGCTTTCTTGGCCTCCTGTACGATTTCCTCACTGACAGCCGAAGCGGTATGACCGGCTTCATCCTGCACGGTCAGGATGGCTGATTCTGACGGGTTAAGCGAATAGCTCATC
>JAFWEA010000214.1 GCA_017543005.1 Solobacterium sp.
AACCGCAGCTTCCTGCACCCGGACATAACCGGAAAAGACCGCAAAGGCACAGGCAAAATCAATCAGCCAGTGCAGGGCGGAAATATACGCAAGAATCCGGTAAGGATGTTTCATGATTTCATTATAAAAGACAGATGATTTATTCATCTGTCCAGTTTCTTAATTATTCTTGACGGCCGCTGCCAGTTCCCCAATACGGCTGACTTCCGCGTCACTCAGGCTGATATCAAACACTTTGCAGGTATCTTCCATGGTCTGACGCCGGCGGAACCCGGTCAGCAGGTTCAGCGCGTCATACTGCCGCAGGGTCCAGGCCTGCACCAGGTTGGCATAGGAACAGTCATGTGCGCGGCACATTTCTTCCAGATCCGCATACATCTTCTTCAGGGCGGTCCGGCCCGGTTCCTGCATGTATTTTGACTTGGAGCGCACATCATCCGGTCCGAACTGCTTATCAAGAATCCCCGGCCCGGCCAGGAAGCCCTCTTCCAGCGAACTGTATACCTGGAAGAGCGCATTGTATTTTGAACAGGTGTCAAAGTATGCCCGGTTGGCATCATCCAGCAGGCTGAACTTCTCCTGCACCCCGGCCACATAACCGTACTGCTCATATTCATCCAGATCTGCCGGCCCGCTGTTGGAGATCAGGATGGCCCGGATCTTGCCTTCTTCCTGCAGCCGGTTCAGTTCCGCCATGGTTTCCTGCACCGGCACGTTCCGCGAAATCCGGTGGACCACCAGCGCGTCGATATGATCCGTGCAGAGCCGTTCCAGGGAACCTTCGACATCCTTGCGGATGGCTGTGGCCCGATGGTCCCGGTTGACGGTATAACCGTCGCGGACATACTCAAACTCACCGCCCTCATCCCGCCAGTTCAGGCTGCACTTGGTCTGCAGGATAAAGCGGTCCCGTCTGCTTTTGAGGGCCTGGCCCAGCACGGTTTCACTGTGCCCGATGCCGTAGACCGGGGCGGTATCGATGTAGTTGATGCCCAGTTCATAGGCATCATCCAGCAGCTTCTCCACCATCTGCACATCCACGGCCATGTCCGACCAGACATTGCCTGCCCCGAGGCCCCATGCCCCGAAGGAAACCTGTGATACTTCGATATCTGTATTTCCCAGTTTCTGATATTTCATAGTCTCTCCTTTACAGGCACATCCGCAGGATGGCCTCGGAATCTTCCGGCATCAGCGGGATCCAGGAATGGCTCAGCCGCCCGCCCCGGTCCGCATGGACTGCCATTTCGGCAAAGTGTTCATCGGTAATGCCCAATTCTGTCAGGGTCATCGGCAGCCCGGCATCCGCAAAGAACTTCTCAAGGGCCGCAATGCCCTGTTCCGCCAGGACCATTTCATCATCACCGGCCAGGCCCCACACATTGCGGGCAAAGCGGGCCAGCTGCGGCCGCACCTGTTCCGGGTCCTTGGCCAGTACATAGCGCATCCAGCGCGGGGTCAGGATCGCCAGTCCGGCTCCGTGGGTGATGTCATACCAGGCCGAAAGCTCATGTTCCAGGGCATGGCAGGGCCAGCCGCTCCACTTCTTGCCATATTCCGGAATGCCCGAGCAGGCAATCGAGGAGGCACTCATGAGACTCGCCCTGGCCGCGTAGTTGTCCGGTTCCTTCAGGGCAACCGGCAAACACTTGATGACCGTCTTCAGCAGCGCTTCGGCAATGCCGTCGGAGAGGATGCTGTCGGTGGTTTCGGCGAAGTAGCCCTCCATGACATGGCTCATGATATCCGCCGAGCCGGCCGCTGTCTGGTACGGGGATACCGTAAAGGTATAGGTCGGATCACAGATCGAGACCGCCGGATAGGTATAGCTGCCGCCGAGTTTTTCATTGGTTTCCGGGTTGGTGATCACACCCCCGCCGTCATATTCCGAACCGGTGGCGCTGAGGGTCAGGATGTCCACCAGCGGCAGGGCTTTTCTGCCTTCCCGGGCGGTCAGCACCATCTCCCAGAGGTCACCTTCGTAGAACGTCCCGACCGCAATGGCCTTGGCGCAGTCAATGACACTGCCCCCGCCCGCCGCCAGGATCACGTCGACATTGTGTTCCCGGCAGAGTTTGGCGCCCCGCTCCACGGAAGAAATCCGCGGATTGGGCTCAATGCCGCCGCATTCGATTACCGTAAAATCCTTCAGCAGGGTCATGATCTCATCGTAAAGACCGGTCTTTTTGATCGAACCGCCGCCGTAGCATAACAGCACCCGCCGGCCATAACCGGCCAGGATTTCCGGCAGATGCGCGATCTGTCCCTTGCCGAACAGGATCTTCGTCGGGATGTCGTGTGTATAGTTTTCCATTGATGTTCTCCTCCAGATTACAGACGGATGTGAAATGTACTGAATGCGCTGCCGGACGTCGTGATCATGAAAACAATCAGATCCGGCCACCAGGGAAAATGCAGTACGGTGAACAGCAGGGATGCCGCAAGATAGATCACGGACCCGGCTGCGAAACGGATCAGGTGCGCAAAGACAAAACCCTGCCGTTCCTGCGGTGTGGCCGCTTCCGCCGCTTCATTTGTCACCCCGTTGATCAGCCGGACACTGTCAGTCACCATGATCATGCCCAGCAGGACAAGAATCATGATGTCGGTCAGGTTGAAAACAATCCTGATCATCAGGGTCTCGTCCCCGACCGGCAGGAACATGACCGCCGCCAGCAGCAGGCAGTACAGCAGAAGCCAGATGATCAATACACGCCATTCTTTTTTCATGGCTTCATTTTAGCATGTGCCGCACAGCGCAAAAGAAAAACTGCCCATGGCAGTTTTCCGGATATTATTTACAGGATTTCCGCTTCGGAGTATTTTGCGACCTTGCCGCTGAGCGTGATGTCCATGCCTTCCTGATGGCAGTACAGCACCCCGCCCCGGCGGCTGGCCTGATAGGCCACCAGATCCTGCTTGCCGAGTCTTGCGCTCCAGTAGGGAATGATGTGGCAGTGGCCGGAACCGCAGACCGGGTCCTCGGCAACCGACAGCTTCGGTGCAAAGGAACGGGACACGCAGTCATAGTCCTTGCCCGGGGCGCTGACATGGAGCAGCAGGCCGTCCAGCTGCGCGACTTTTGCCTGGTCAACTGTCATATTGCGGACGGTATCTTCATCTTCATAAATGCACAGCAGATCGCGGGCCATGAATGCCTTCACCGGCCGATAACCGGTCGCTTCCTCCATCGCATCTGTCACCGGCACTTCCTGCAGTTCATAGGCTGGGAAGTACATGTCGAACATGTCCCCGTTTCTTCTGACCACCAGTTCCCCGTGCAGGGTGTCGAAATGAACTTCCTGCAGGTCAGGTTCATAGTATGTCATGATGACAAACGAGGTGCCCAGGGTCGCATGCCCGCAGAAGTCAATCTCGCCGCCCGGGGTAAACCAACGCAGATGATAATGATCCCCTTCCTTGACCGCAAAGGCTGTTTCGGAGAGATTGTTCTCCATGGCAATCTTTGTCATCAGTTCATCACTGATCCATTCCGGCATCACACATACGGCCGCCGGGTTGCCGGTAAATACCTGATCTGTAAACGCATCAACGATATACTGTTTCATTTCTGTCTTCTCCTTCTTACAGGTATAATGTACAATGCGTTTGAAATACATACAATTTCTATATTGTATGTACAACAATCGGGAGGTACTTTCATGCCGGTCAATTCATTTGATGATTATCCCCTGTCCTGGAAACCGGACAAGGCCGCACTGACAAAGCCTTATTATCTGTCCCTGGCAGCGGATCTGGAACAGCGGATTGTCAGCGGCGAACTCAGGGCCGGGACAAAACTGCCGCCGCAGCGGGAAATCGCCGACTATCTGGATATCAACTATACGACCATCACCCGGGTCTATGAACTGCTCAAAAAGAAGGGCCTGATCTACGGTACGGTGGGCCGGGGCACATTCGTTTCCTCCCACGCGGACGAAGACATCACCGTCATCCCGGCTGACCTGTCTGCGGACATCATTGAGATGAGCAGCGTCAACGGCTTCAGTGAAGATAATATCCTGACCGAGAAAGCAACCCGGGCCGTCATTGAAAAGGGCTATCTGAAAAGCCTGTATGATTATTCCTTTCCGGGCGGACAGCCGCATCAGATCGCAGCCGGCATCCGCTGGATGGAACAGCTTTCCGTCCATGCGGACAAGGAACGGACACTGATCTGTGCCGGGGCCCAGAATGCCCTTTCCATTGCTCTGGTCTCCCTGTTTTCTCCGCATGACCGGATTGCTGTGGACCCGTATACGTATTCCAATTTCATCGGTCTGGCCCGGCTGCTGCACATTACCCTGATCCCTGTTGAACAGGATGAAGAAGGCATGCGGGCCGACAGCCTGGAACAGCTGTGTCAGAGCCGCCGCCTGCGCGGGATCTACCTGATGCCGACCTGCGCCAACCCGACCAACGTGACCATTTCCCTGGAGCGCCGCAGGGAACTGGCCCGCATTATCCGGGAATATCATCTGATCCTGATTGAAGATGATGTCTCCGCCTGGCTGCATGCGGCTGCCGGGACCATCCTGCCGTCCATGCATGACCTGCTGGACGGACACAGCGTCTGTATCTGCGGCATGACCAAGAGTCTCTGCGCCGGCCTGCGGGTTGCCTACATGACGGCCGGGGAGGAATACTTTCCGCGGCTTCTGCATGGCCAGCAGAACATGAATATCAAAACATCCGCCCTGGATGCCGAGATCATAACCGAGATGATCCTCAACGGTGATGCCAACCGGCTGGCCAGACAGAAACTCGATCAGACTGTCCGGGCCTGTGAACTGTACCGGAATACCTTCGGTTCCGGTGAGCCGGTCAGTTATTACCAGTGGCTGCCGATTGACAGCAGGAAAGACTACCGGATCGTGGAAGATCACTTCCTGCGCCATGGCGTCAGGGTCTATCACTCCGCCCGTTTTGCGGTTTCCGGCGGCCGGGATGCATTCCTGCGTGTTTCCCTAAGCTCCGCCGGCAGTGCCCGGCGTCTGGAAACCGGGCTCATGCGCCTGCAGGAAGCACTGCAGGATCTGCCCCGCTGACAAAAACCCGCGTGCTCCGTCTGCTTCCTGCGGCATATAATGAGAGAAAGGAGCATGCGCTATGAATATCTATCATAATTACAAGGGTATGGAACGGGGCGGCTGCAGCACGGTTATCATCGGCAAGGCTGTCTCTTCCACCGGACACGTCATCATGGGCCACAACGAAGATGATGAAGAATGTGTTGCCCAGTGCCACCTGGTTCCGCGGCTGACCCACGCCCCGGGCGAAATGGTTACGTTTGAAGACGGCACCGCCGTCATCCCGCAGGTGGAGGAAACCCTGGCCTTCTACTGGACCGATGTCAAATGTGAGGGCGGCATTTCCTTTGCGGACTGCTTTGTCAACGAGTGCGGTGTGGCAGTTGTGACCGACTCCTGCCGGCCAAGCCGCGACGCCGCCGGCGCAAAGAAGGACAACCGGAAGGATTACGCCCTGGGCTATGCCCTGCGGCGGCTGATTGCCGAGCGGGCCCACACCGCCCGGGAAGGCATGGAACTGGCTGCGAAGCTGGTCGAGAAGTACGGTTACTGCTCTTCCCGCACCTATCATATCGCCGACAAGGACGAAGCCTGGTGCCTTGCCATCCCGAAAGGCTTCCGCTGCGTAGCCAGACGGGTGAAGGATGATGAAATCTACTACATCCCGAATCATTACATCATTCACGAGATTGATTTCAGCGATCCGGAGAACTGGTACTGGTCCGAAGATCTGATCACTTTCGCAATCGATCAGGGCTGGTATCATCCGGCAAAGGAAGGCGATTACTCCGATTTTGACTTTGCGGCTGTCTATCAGGAAGAAGACGGTCTGCCGAGAAACCTGGGCCGGCCGGTCGATGCCTGGAAGAAACTGGCCGGACTGGAACTGAAACCGGGTGAAACCCGCATCACCGCCCTGAAAACCGACCGGAAATATACCCCGGAAGAGGTCAAGGCAATCCTGCGCAGCCATGGCGAAGGCACGGACTATGACATGACAAAGGACGGCACCATCACCCCGCACCGCGGCCAGGACGCCTACAGCATCTGCAACAACGTCACGGTCGAAAGCACGGTATTTGTCTTTGCGGATGACCTGAATCTGCTTAAGATGTACCGGGCCAGCCCGAAACCATGCTGTGCACCGTATACGCCATGGTATCCGCTGGCCCTGAAGGAAATCCCGGCCGGTTATGAATGGACCCCGGCAAAGGAAGCCCTGTACTCTCATTTCCGCTTTGATCCGAAGGAAATGCAGTACAACCGGCGCTATGCCTGGTGGACCTTCCGCAATGTCCAGCTGCTGCTTGACTACAATTATCCGGTGACTCACCGTGAGATCAGTGCTTCCATCGCCATGCTTGAAGCCAAGTGGCAGTCAGAAGAAAAGGCTGTGGAAGCTGCTTATGCCGCTCTCAGGGAAACGGATCCGGAGGCCGCAAAGGATTATCTGAGTGACTACACGATCCAGCAGGCTTACAAGGCCAGACAGTGGGCCGATGCCATGATGAATCACTTTGCCGATGATCTCTGGCGCGAGAAGCTGTACGACAATCTCTGATATACATTAAAATGCCGGTACTCCCCTCAGCGGGAAGACCGGCTTTTTGGTCTTATTGCAGCAGTTTTCTGTAGGCCTCCAGCAGGATCATCGCGTCCAGACCCAGCGCCACGCTGTCAAAGCCCTGCGCGAAATACCGGTCTCTGGCAGCGGCATTGCCGGCAAAGATCAGTGCCTCTTTTCCCGCTTTATGACAGGCCGCAAGAATCCGTGCGATGGCTGCCTGTACATCCGGATGATCCGTCTGCAGCGGCAGGCCCAAGGCGATGGAAAGATCCAGCGGACCGATGAAGATGCCGTCGATCCCGTCAATGGCTGCGATCTCACCAATCTGTTCGAGCGCTTCCGCGGTTTCACACTGCGGATACAGTTTCACCCGCCGGTTGGCTTCATCCATATATGCCAGCGGGTCTTTGCCCCAGTCTTTTGCCCCGTAGACCGTTGTCCGGTTGGGACAGTAGCCGCGCTTTCCGACCGGCGCAAATTTGCCGTATTCCACAAGTTCCTGCACCTGCTGTACGGTGGTGATGTTCGGCACGATCAGGCCCCGAGCCCCGATATCCAGCATATGCAGCACTTCCGTTCTGGATCCGGAAGGAATGCGGACATACGACAGGACGTTGCCAAGCTCGGCAATCCGGATATAATCCACGGTTTCTTCCGCGCTGAAACAGCCGTGTTCCCGGTCAATCACGATGTAGTCAACCCCGCTTGCCGTCAGCACCTCCATGGTGTTGCGGCCGCCGAGTTCAAAAAATGTTCCGGTTGTTTTCTTCATCATGCTTTCAGAGTATATCGGACAGGCCGGCTTTGACAACTTTGCCGCCCATGACAGCCCCATGAACATAGAAAACCCCCGGATGATCCGGAGGTCTGCGGATAATTATTCCTTGAATTTTCGTTCGATAAGATTGCCGTCTGCATCGTAGTAATCGGTATAGACCCACTGTTCCGGATCACCGTCATCATAGCTTTCCCTGATACACGGATAAGCCCGGTACCACAGCGGCCCGCTGTCGTCATAGTAAGTCACTTCATAGAGCATGAAGGAACTGTTTACGCAGCGGATCTTCTTTGTCCCGGCAATGACCTCCACGGTTTCCCGCTCACCACTCAGCAGGCCCGCCGCCAGCATCACCCCGGCCACCAGGACAGTACCGGCTGAGAGCAGTCTGCGGATGTTCTTTTTCTCCTGCGGGATCCTGCTTACGGCCCGGAAGGCCAGATAAGCCAGACAGATGATGACCAGGATCCTGCCGACAATCCGAACAGGCTGGCGGAAGATGAGATGCTGTAAACCTGCATAGGCATACAGCAACAGGACCGTGATCAGACAGGCTGCAGCGATTTTCGGCAGTATTTTTTCAGTCAGGCTGCGCATGACTGTTTATTCTTCCGGCTCCTTTTCCGCTTCCTGCAGCTTTTTCCGATAGCGGGCCGCCGAAATGCTCAGGGCCGCAAAGCAGAGCACCGCCGTAAAGATACCGGCAAAGACTCCTGCGTAGCCTGCGATCTTCAGATTATCTGCCCTTCTCATGACCATCATGAAGCAGACCACGCCGACCACTGCCCCGGCACCCAGCGATGCGAGCGCGTTTGTCTTGTTGTCCGGCTGCAGTCTTCTGTCCCAGATGCCGTTCTTCATGCAGCCATGCAGCATATACACACACAGCAACATAAAGACAATCCATTCACCGGCGACATAACGCAGTTCACCGCCATAGATCACTTCCTGTGCCAGAATGGCAACCAGCAGGCCCCAGAAGGCCAGCCAGCAGGCTTTATGTTCAATATCGAGCAGGATCAGTTCCTGCCGTTCATCCAGATTAGTTTTCTTTGTCATTGTCTTCTTCCTCCCAGAACAGATCATTCAGTGTCACGCCCAGGGCCCGGCAGATCGCCACGCAGAGCTTGACAGACGGGTTGAATTCACCCGCTTCAATCAGACCGATCGTCTGCCGTGTCACCCCGGCTTTCTGCGCCAGTTCTGTCTGTGACATATTCAGCTCGATCCGTCTGAACTTCATTTTCAGATTCCGCATCAGCAGTTCCTCCTGACAATGCAAAGTATAGTTTACATCAGCCGATATGTCAACTATACATTGCATAGAAATTCTATATTTTACTTTGTGCAATTTATAAATGCCGTCCTGATGACGGCATTGTCTCATTACTGAGGATAATAGATATATTCGTACCCGGTCTGCGGTTCCACCCGGTAGGTGCCTTGATCCCACCGCATGACATCGGCATGGAAGGTCCGCATCTGCCGGAAGCCGGCATGGGCCAGCATCCTGCGGGCATGGCTGTTGTCCTTTGCGGCATAGGCATATACCGCCCGGCACCAGCCCCTTCTGTACACCTCCCTGAGCAGGATCTGCAGGGCTTCGGTCCCGTAGCCCCTGCCGGTTTCACTGTCCCGGATGACCACATCCAGTTCCGCGTCCCCGTCATCCTGGCGGGTCAGTTCGATCTTGCCGATGAGGACATCTTCCGCAAAGATGCCGAAGCAGACAAACGGCTGGCCGTTATTGTTTCCGGTCCGTATCACCTCCAGATACCGGGCCGTCTCTTCTTCCGGCAGCGGCACGGGCAGCTGCACCAGACAGTAGCGCTGGTTCACATGCGCGTACAGTTCATTCAGCGCCGTGCTGTCAGCGGCCGGAAACGGCTTCAGCTTCACCGTCATTTGGCGTGTTTCTCAAACCATTCCGTGATCTCGTTCAGGCGTCTGAGCCGGTGGACCGGCTTGCCGGAACGGGACAGTTCATGGTTTTCCCCGTGGAAGATGACCATGCGGGTCTCGACGCCCTTGTTGGCCAGGGCCTGCATCATCTGCATGCCTTCTGGCAGCGGGCACCGGTAGTCCTCGTCACTGTGGATAAACAGGGTCGGGGTAACGGCATTCTCCGCATACTTCAGCGGCGAATGATCCCAGAATTTCTCTGTATCTTTATACGGGTTATGCACATCGTTCTGATCCGTGCCGAACCAGAGACCGATATCACTGATGAAGGCCATGGAGACCCAGTTGGAAATGGAGCGCTGGCTGGCTGTGCAGCAGAAGCGGTCGGTATGGCCGATGATCCAGTTGGCCATGAAGCCGCCGTAGGAGCCGCCGCCCATGCACACCCGGTCCTGATCAATGCACGGATAAGCCGCCAGGACCGCGTCCGTGAAGTCCATCAGGTTCAGGTAGTCCACATAGCCGTATTCCCCGCGGATATCGGCGAAGGCATCACCGCGCCCGTCACTGCCGCGGATGTTCGTGAAGAAGACAATATATCCTTTGCCGGTCCAGACCTGCATCTCATGGAAGAAGTTTTCGCCATAGACACTGCGCGGCCCGCCGTGTACATCCAGCACAGCCGGATATTTCTTCTTCGGATCAAAGTCCTGCGGCAGCAGCACCCAGCCCCGCAGCTTCTGGCCTTCGCTTTCATAGTCCAGCGCCTGCGGCATGGCCACGTAGGTATCCTGCATCAGCGGACTGTTGTGCGCCGTCAGGCATTTGACTTGTTTGCCTTCCAGGGTGCACTCATAGATTTCCATCGGTCCTTCCGGCCCGGTCAGCACGAAGGCGATCTTCTTACCCGCCGCATCCAGCATGGAAACGGAACCCCTGGCCCGGTAGAGCACCTTGTGTTCAAAACTGCTGTCATAAGCCCAGATTTCCGTATGATCCTGCTCGGTTGCCAGGGTGATATAGGTATCATTCACGACCACTGCCTGTTTCCCGCCGCCCAGTACGGTATCCCCGGCAACGGTATTGTGCAAAGACCGCTCCGGCTTCAGGATGCGGATGGCCTTTTCATCCTTCAGTTCCGTGAAGGCTTCGGTTTCCAGCCGGCCGTATTCCTTATAATCCGTGGCAAAGGCAAACAGCCTGTCTGCCAGCACGAACGGATCCGACCAGTGCAGATCCTTTTTCCGGTATAATGTCTGGACTTTCATCACATCCGGATCCAGCGCATAGATCCGGTTCTTGCTTTCAAGCTTCGTCTTCCGCTCGGTGCCGGTCCAGTAAATGATGCCGTCATGAACCGACCAGCTTTCCAGATCAAAGTACGGGGTGGTAATCCGGCCGATGCTCAGTTCCGGTTCGGTTCGGATCAGGAACAGGGCCCGCCGCCGGCCGTTGACAAAGCCGGCCCCGTTGGCCCAGTACGGCAGTTCGTCAATGACCTGGTAGTCCTTGCCGGCCTGGATTTCGTGCAGCTTGGCAGCCCGTTCCTCCGCACTGTCCAGATGCATGTCCGGATCAGCCGCAAGGATCACTGCCGTCGCCGCATAGAGACCGGCCCTGACCTTTTTCATTTCCAGCAGGGACAGCGGCAGCTGCAGCCAGGGCATTGCCTCCCCGCCGTTCACATCCAGCCGGAACAGTTCACTGACGGATGTATCCTCTTCCGTGCGCCGCTTCAGGATCAGATGGGTATCGTCATCCCAGCAGGCAATTGCCGCATCAATGGTAGCGGTCATCTGTCTCGGCTTTCCTTTTTCAATCAGCCAGATATCACGCCGGTAGGTATTCTTCTTCACATCGGAGCGGGCCAGCTGGTAAGCCAGATACCGGCCGTCGGGACTGTACTGCAGGTTTTCGATAAAGCGGTACTTCAGCAGATCTTCTACCTGTACGGTTTTCATTTGTTTTCCTCCTGTTTCTTCAGTTCCATGAGTTTGAAGGTCATGACGATTGTTTTGGCGTCGGTAATGCCGCCGTCCATGATGGCATCCCGCAGTTCATCCAGAGACATCGAGGCAACTTCCAGATATTCATCCTTATCGAGATGCTGGCCGGTATGCTTTCCCTTGCGGCAGGCATACATGTGGATCACTTCGGAATCATACGCCCCTGTCGGTACCATCTTCCCGAGATACCGGAAATCCGTGCCTTCATAGCCGGTTTCCTCGCGGATCTCACGGGCAGCCGTCATCAGCGGATCTTCGCCCTCTTCCCGTTTGCCGGCCGGGTATTCCACCATCAGGCAGCGCTGGGCATAGCGCCACTGGGTCACAACAAAGAAGCGGCCTTCCTCGTCCTCCATCGCAATTGCCACCCCGCCGGGATGCTCCACCACGACCCGCAGGGCATGATTGCCTGTGGGCATCTGGGCATCATCTTCATAGACTTTGACGACCGGCCCTTCATAGCGCAGCCGCCGGCTGCAGGTTTTCTCGATCAGTTCCATAGCTGTTAAATCCTCTGTTCTATACAGTTTATTATAGTACAGACAGCATAAAGCCCGGAATTTTCCGGGCTTTTGTTCAGATGATCAGGGCTTCTGCCTCATTCGGTGTAAAGACCCCGGAATAGCAGGCCGGCTGGCCGGTTACTCTGGACCAGTTGCGGTCACCCGTTTCGTAGTGCCACCACTCACTGGCCAGATTGGTGAACCCTGCCTCCGTCATGATGTGATACAGCAGCCGGCGGTTGTTCCGGACGGTTTCGTCTTCATCGTGCGTTTCAAACCAGACTGTTTCGGTCCGGTCCGTAAAGGCATCGAAGTCCGTGCCCATGGCCAGCAGCCCGTCCGGTCCGGCAATGGTCAGATCAATTGCCCCGCCGGTGGTGTGGGCCGGGGGATGAACCCGGTCAGCCACCGGATCCGCCACAAACTGCGAGATGAACGCAGCCTGTTCCGCCGGACTCTTATCCGCCAGATGGAACTCTTCAATGATCACATCGCGGTAATACGTATACAGCTCCTGCTGCAGGGCAAAGGGCCGCCAGGCATCCCAGATGACAAAGCGGTATCCTTCCGGCAGAAGTTCCTTCGCCTTTGCCAGCATGTCTGCCGCTTCCTTCCGCAGCAGGCATTCCTGATACCCGTTCTCCATGCCCAGGGCCGGATACATCATATGGATTTCCAGCTTCTCATCGGGTCGGATCCGCACCATCGGGCTGTCATGGAACTGCGGTATTTTTTCATCGTGCAGCTGTCCCGGCATCGGTATCGGTTTTTTCATTCGTTCGTTCATTCGCCGCTCCTTGTGGTATCCAGATAGTAATACTCCCACGTATAGCTGTCGTTCATTGTCCGGATCTGTCTGCCCAGGGCATCATATTCATGATTCGTCACGTACCTGGAACCGTCAGGGTTCACATACACTTCGCTCAGGGCCAGTCCGTCCTGATACAGGATTTCCGAAGACATGGTGCCGTCCGCCTGCACGACCGAGTACCGGGAAATCTTGCCGTTTTCATCGTATTCAAAGTACTCGTCATAGTCCGTGCCGGTGCTGGTGCGGTGGGCAACCCGTTCCAGCTGCCCGTTTTCGGCATCTTTGTAAACCCTGGTTGTGGTCTCTTTCATCCCGTAGCAGTCTGATTCGGTAATCACCGTGTTGTCAAAGCCGTCATAGGTATAGGCCATCGAGCAGGCCCCGTAGCCGCTTTCGGTCACGGTTGAGATCTGCCGGCCCTTTTCATCATAAACCTCCCGGGTCTTTGACACACTGCCGTCATAAGTGCTCACCGTGTCATAGGTGATGACGGTATTGCGGCCTTCCCTGACGCGCTGGAAATTCTGATACTTGTAACCGTACGGGATATCATAGGTTTCCATCAGTTCCGGGATGCCGGCAGAATCATAAACGGTCCGGGAAGCCGGCTTGTTTCCGTCGGTGTACATGATGTTCTCCCGGGAACCGTCATCATACAGCTGGTCTTCCGTCATTTTCATGCCGTCTCCCCCGTAACTGACGCTGTGAACCAGTGTCCCGTCCGCCAGGTATTCACTCTCGCTGCTCAGGAACTCCTTCTCCCCCTCATAGCTCTGATATACCTCCCGGGTCATGACGGTCCCGTCTTCATAGAAGGTGCTCTCGGTCCGGGTCAGCACATCCATGCCGTGGTCGTTTTCCTCGAAGTAGTGTTCCTTCACCGTGACCGGCAGGCCATTTTCATCATAGGAGTATTCATAATCCGTGATATAGACATACGGAAAGTCGCCGTAGTAACGGTTGACCACCCGCACCGGGGCGGACATGATGCCCTTGATCAGGGCGTAGTCCTTCTGCAGGATTTCCTCATCCGTCAGCCGGTCATGCAGAAAATCATACGCCTCTGGATACTGTCCCTCAGCGATCATGGTCATGAACCGGCTGTGTACTTCCTGCCCGGTCATCTTTGCCTGGCCGCCGCCGGACCCGGTGCATCCGGCCAAAAGCGCAGTCCCGAGCAGAATCATGATCTGTTTTTTCATGGCTCTCACCTCACTATCATTGTAAACGGGCATAAGAGGAAAAACACCACCCGAGCGGGCAGTGTCCTGAAACAGTTCTTCCTGATTATTCGTAATACTTGCCGGTTATTTCATCGATCTTTACGGCTATCACTCCGGTTCCCCTGATCATGCCTTCCGGCAGTTCAAGTTCAGCCAGCTGCGGGGTATACTTTACGACAACTGCATGCAGGGCTGCCAGTTTTTCCGTCATATCTTCCACCATGGATGCAGTGCCGCGGATGACCACACTCTGATATTCCGTATTCGTATCACATGGTTTTCCGTTTGGATCCAGCAGATATCCTTTCATATCCCAGACTGTCAGACAGACCGCTGGATTCCTCCGGATATTATCCACTTTCTCACCAACCGGCAGACCGTGAATATACACAGTATCTTCCGCCAGGGCAAAATGAACCGGGACATTATACGGACGTCCATCCGCGCCCAGCGTCGCCAGAGCTCCGACCTCGGCTGTTTTCAGCAGATCCCGGCATTGTCCTTCGGTCAGTTGATGTGTCTTCATTCGATTCTGCATAATGATATCCTCCTGAGCAAACAATAGCAGATCCGTCATTCTTTTTGAAGACTCTGCTTTTTACAGCATCTTACTTTCATTAACAGACAATCTGCGTTACCATGACATCGGAAATAGATCGGAAGGATCCGGGTGGGATGAGAGGTTAACACCTCTGGTCATCCAGAATAGGGAAACAGGTGAAAGACCTGTACGAACTCGTCGCTGTAAGCAGTGAGGGTCATGCATGATGCCATTGGGAAACCGAGAAGGCGCATGGCTTATGCCTGCGAGTCAGAAGACCTGCCCGGAATCCGGACGTGAACCACGAGAGCCTGGTCATCACGTACCGTCCGAAGACATGTTTTCATGTTTTCCGTACGGCCGGCTTCATGGGTTTTTCCGGATGGAGGATAGAAAACATGAGTGAAAAGAAATCGAAAACACCGCTGATTGCCCTGCTGTGCCTGCTTGTCTGCGCCTGCGGGCTGTATTTCTTCTGGCAGAGCCGCAAGCCGCAGCCGGTAACCGGTGCCAAGGCCATCACGATCGAAGTGCTCGACAATGAAGAAAAGACCACATCCTATGAACTGCACACCGATGCCGAATATCTGAAGGATGCCATGGATGAACTGGCAGCCCAGGACAGCGGCTTCAGCTACACCGGCAGTGAGGGTGAATACGGTCTCTTTATCGAAGCCGTCAACGGGATTACCGCCGACTTCGACACAGACAAGGCATACTGGGCCATCTATGTGAATGATGAGTACGGACAGTACGGCGCCGACCAGCAGCCGGTCAGTGACGGTGATTCCTTCCGCCTGGCTTACGAAATCTCCACATACTGATCTGTCATGACCGATACCGGACGGGCCATCCGGCGGATTGTCCTCATCGCCTTTCTGACGGCGATCCTGGAAACCGCCAAATTTGCCCTGAATGCCATCGCCAATGTGGAACTGATCACCCTGCTCATCATCATTTTCACCCGCCGGTTCGGGGCCAGGATGATGTTTGCGGTGTGTCTTGTTTTCACTGTGCTGGAGTGTCTCTGGTGGGGCATCAGCATCTGGACGGTCACCTACTTCTATGTCTGGCCCATCCTGGTCATCATGGTATATCTGGCCAGGAAGATGACTTCGGCCCTGTCCTGGGCCATCCTGTCCGGGGCTTACGGCCTCGTCTTCGGGGCGCTCTGTTCGCTGACCACCCTGGCCATCGGCGGCTTCAGTGCCGCGGTGTCCTGGTGGATTGCCGGCATCCCGTATGACCTGGTCCACTGCGTATCGAATTTCCTGATCTGCCTGTTCCTGTTACGGCCGCTCACGGCCGCCCTGGACCGTATGCAGATCATGTATTAATTCCTTTGACATATTTAAAATAATAAATATACTTTTATTGTCAAAACGATCATAGATACTCATTCACCATGGGTATCTTTTTTACGGAAAGGAGTTATATGGCCAGAGACTTTACAACCGGAAAACCGATGAAGGTGATCTTCACCTTTGCCATGCCGATGCTGATCGGTAATATCTTCCAGCAGCTGTATTCCACTGTCGACTCGATCATCGTCGGCAACTTCGAGGGCAAGAACGCGCTCGCTGCCATCAGCGGCAGCATGTCCGTGCAGTTCCTCATCCTGGCGATTGCTTTCGGCTTCACCGCCGGCATGTCTGTCGTCATTGCCCAGACCTACGGAGCCAGGGACTATAAGCGGCTCAAGAAGGTCATGTCCACCGGCATCCTGTTCATCATCGGGCTGTCCGTTGTCCTGGGCATTGTCGGTATCTTTATCTCACCGCCGCTGCTGAGACTGCTGGGCACACCGGAAGAGATCTTCCCGCAGGCCGTGCTGTATCTGCGCATCATGTTCATCGGCATGCCGGCCTCCTTCCTGTACAACTACTTCGCCTCCATCCTGCGGGCAATCGGTGACAGCAAGTCCCCGCTGTACTTCCTGATCATCGCTTCGATCACCAATATCGTGCTGGACTATGCGTTTGTGGCGTTCCTGGGCTGGGGTGTCATGGGTGTGGCCGTGGCGACCGTCATGTCGCAGATCCTCAGCGATGTCCTGTGCTTTGCCTACATCAACAAGAATGTCGAGATCTACCGTCTCAAGAGAGACGAATATGTCTTTGACAAGAATATCCTGAGCGCCATCATCAACTACGGTCTGCCGGCTGCCATCCAGCAGTCCATCGTCTCCGTCAGCATGATGTTCGTGCAGAGCTTCGTCAACTTCTTCGGTGCCGATATGATGGCTGCCTTCGGGGTCTCCAACCGGATCGAGGGCTTCGTGACCATGCCGATGATGAACCTGGCCATGGCCCTGTCCACCTTCGCCGGTCAGAACATCGGCGCCGGCAAGGAGAAGCGTGCCATCAGCGGCATCAAGGCCACCATGATCATGCAGGCCATCTTCTGTGCCGTCATGGCCTTCGTCCTGCCGATGGCTGCGGGTTCCCTGATTGACCTGTTCGGTCTGGCCGACGATCCCAATGTCATCTC